>NZ_JBSFCI010000005.1:0-237256 GCF_053593375.1 Streptomyces sp. NPDC002309
GGCGCGCGTCGAAGCCCGAACGCACCACGAAACGCGGGCGGCTGTCGCGCCGGGACGGGGAAGGAGGCGACACCTGCTGCGTGGGCGCCCCGGCGGGCTGCGGAAGACGGGGACCGATCGCGTCCGTCGCGGTGTCCAGCTCCATCTCCTCGCCCCCGGACTCGTACTCGGAGGAGGACGCGTCGGGGTTCTGCGGGTTGTCGTTGTCGCTTCTGTCGCCGTGGAGAACGCCGTTGTGGTCGAGGCTCGCGCCGATGGTCTCCGCGTTGTCGCTGATGTACTCCCTCACCTGAGGGTGCTGCCGCATCCACTCGGGCATGCGCCAGCCGGGGAAGAACGTGCCGTGGGTCCCCGACGCCCGCACCTGGTGGCCGAGGGGGCGCCCGATGTGCTCGTTGACCGCCTGGTAGGCGAGGTCGCAGGCGGCACAGGCCATCTTGAAGCCGCCGAGGGGGAGGGTCTGCGGGGCGGCCGGGTCTCCGGGGTTGTTCCGCCAGTGCTCCACCCAGTGCCCGAGCAGGGTGAGCTCACCGTGCTCGGAGCCGTACGACACGCTCGACCCGGTCGCCTCCTGACCGCTGACGTTGAGGAGGGTCGGGTTGGCCAACGCCTTTTTGACGAGGTCGAGTTCGGGTGAGTCCGGATGGTAGAGGCGGTACCAGCCGGTGGCGAGGGCGCGCAGCTTGGTGCGGTCGCGCATCTCCCGTGCCATCGCGGGCCGCCTGCGCGCCAGCCATCCCTCGTCGCGGCGCCACTGACGCTGGTCGGCCGTCAGGCTCCGGCGCTCCTGCCGCAGGGACTCCTCCGCCTCGGGGAGGCTGTCCCACTGCCGCTGGAACTCGTCGTTCCAGACCCCCGACTCGTACCGCTCGTTCAGCGAGTCCCGCAGCCGTGACAGCTCCTGTTCCCCGTGGTCGAGTGCGCGCTGCCGGTCCTCCAGCCGCGCCGCCGAGTCCCGGTGGGCCGCCTCGTCGCTGTTCCACTTCTCGATCTTCTGCTGCTGGGGGGTTCCGGCAGGCTCCTGACCGGTGGCGAACCAACGCAGTTCCTGCGCCACCAGGGCCGCCTCGTCGCCGGTGAGCGCCTTGGCGCCGGTGTTGCCCGCGATGCCGAGGGAGCCGTCCGGCAGCAGGGCGACGGCGATGTGCGGGGTGACCTGGGCGTCCGCCTGCCGGTTCTCCTTGCGCAGGACGTCCTTCACCAGGCGGGCCACCCGGTCCAGCATCCGCAGTGTCACCTGGCGGTCGCGTGCCGTGGTGCCGGTCGGGCGGGTCTGGGTGAACGGTCCGCCGGTGCCCAGGCCGAGCGCCTCGCGCAGGGCGTCGTACTCCTCGGTCTGGAGCCTGCCGTCCTGTTCGGCGAGGTCCAGGGCCTCGGGCAGGCCGAAGCCCGTGACCTCGTGGAAGGCACTGTCGAAGGCCACGTCCGGGAGGCCGCCGCCCAGTTGCGCGGCGCGCCGCCGCACCACGTCCAGCAACGCGTCCACGCGGAGGTCGGGTTCGGTCAGGAGGTCGGCGAACTCGGTCGCGAACCCGATCTCCGGACCCGTGAGTACGGCCGTCTCCTCAGGTGCGGGGTCGGCGCCTCCTTCGTCCATGTCGTCGCCGAGGCCGTAGTCCTCGAAGCCGTCGTCGCCCAGGCTGTTGTCGGCGGAGCCGTCGTCCTCGGAGCCGAGGTCCATCTCCGCGTCCGACTCCGGGCCCGTGCCGGTGGTGGGGGCGTTGCCGGACAGCGTGCTCAGGTCCAGCGCCTCCTCCTCGGTGGGCGGGCTCGTGGCGTCGCCGCCCGTGGGGGACGGGGGCAGCGGGACCGCGGCGGGGTCCTGCTCGTTCCGGCGCGGCGGGGGTGCCGGGGTGCGCAGGATCAGCGGGACGAAGTCGCCGCCGCGGCGGCGGAGCCTCAGGTGCGGGCCGGACTCGCCGGACGGACCGGCGTAGGTGTGGGCGGTGCCGTTCTCCTCGACGAGGGTGACGGTGGCGCCCGTCGCGGCAGCGGCCCACCGGGCCACCGCGCGGTCTGCCCCCGGGCCCCACGGAGCCTCGGCGAGATGGCGGCGCAGGTGCGCCTCGCGGGCCTCCCTGGTCGGTGCGGGGGCGCCGGGGCGCTGCCGGAGCGGCGGTGGCGTGAAGAGCGAGTCGCGCTCGGCCGGGTCTCCGGGGAGGCCGTTCAGACGCATCAGCCGGGCGGGCGGCGCCCCGGCGCGGACACGCAGCCGGGTCGCCTCGTGGCTGTCCAGGCCGGGCCGGCCGGCGGCGTGGCGCAGAGCCGTGGACAGGGCGGCGAAGAAGCCGTTTCCCCGGCCGGTGGGGGTGCCCTGGGTCCAGGTGGCGCCGTCGGGCGCGGTGAGGACGCCGTCGCGGGCGAGGCGGTAGCGCGGGCCGCCGCCGCTGTCGGCGGGCGGCAGCCAGGGCGGGGTGGTGTGGCTGCGGTGCGCGGGCGGGTCGGCCGGCGAGCGTTCCGACGTGGCGGGCGTGGTGGCGGCGTTCGTGCCGGAGTCCGTCGCGGCCGTCGGAGCCGGCAGGGCGGTGGCGACCGGTGGCGGGGTGCCGGGCGGGAGGGCGGCGTGGAAGAAGCCGTCGGCGGTGAACAGGACAGGGTCGGCGGCGCGGTCGACGGCGGCCTGGTCGGTGCCGTGCGGGAGGAAGAGCTGCTCGCGGCCCTCGCCGGTGACCACGGTGAGCGGGGTGCCCAGGACGCGGGCGGCCAGGGCGGGCAGCAGGTCGGCGCCGCCGTGGTCGCCCGCTCGGCGCTCGGGCGGCGGCGTGCCGTCCAGCCGCCCGGTGCGGTCCGGCTCTCCGGTGGCACTCGGCTGTCCCGTGGCGTTCGGTCCCCCCGGGCCGTTCGGGCGGCCGGTGCCGTCCGGTTGCGGCTCGCTCGTGAACGGGCGGAACATGGCCGCCGTGGCCAGCCGTACCCGCTGTGCGGGGGTAGGCCAGAAGGTCTGCGGGAGACGGCCGAACGCGTCGAACTCGGCCTGCTGCGCGGGCGTCAACCCGACCTCGGCGAAGTCGAGTTCGTCCTGGGTGAAGGTGTCCGCGGCGTCCAGCGCGAGGGCGTCGAGCAGATCCGCGTTGCCGTCCTCGCCGAGCGCCCAGGCGAGGCGGTCGCGGGCGGCGTGGACCGCCCGCTCGGTCAGCGCCGGATCTCCCGGGGCGGCGGTGAAGCGGTCGGCGAGGTCGGTGCCGAGGAGGTGGGGCAGCCGGCCGCGGGCCTCGGCGGCGGCGAGCAGCGCGTGGAGGAAGGAGGCACCGTCGTGCGGCATGTCGTGCAGCTCGCGCACGGTGGTGCCGTCGGGAGAGGTGAGGGTGCGCGGCGTGGAGCCGGTCCCGCCGGTGATCGTGTAGGGCTCGGGTGCCTCGGAGCGCCAGTCCGGCGCGGTGTGGGTCTGGGGCCGGTCCCGTGTCGGGACCCTGGCCGAACCCTGGTGGTGGGCGGTGAGGCGGGTGGCGGCGAGGTGCAGGCGGTGATGGTCCTCGGCGGCGGCGCCGGTGCGCTGTTCCCAGCGGCGCACCTCCTCGCGGGCGGCCTGCCAGGCGGCGACGGCCGGGGACTGCGCCATGGCCTGCGGCAGGACGGTCGGCCGGTCGGGCTGGTCGTCGCCGAGCGCCGCCTGTTCCTCCGCGCCGAGGTCGAGCCATGTCTCCCGGGCCCGTGCGCGGGCGTCGTAGTAGCCCTTCTCGGCCGTGGCGAGGTCGCCCGCCGCCTTGGCCATGTCGTCCCATGCGGTGCCGACCTCGTCGGGGAACGTGGTGTCGTCCAGCAGGCCGTAGTCGCGGGCGAGGTCCTCGCGCAGCCAGATCAGGGCGGTGGTCTCCGCCTCGGCGGCGCGGGGGCCGCGCTTGGCCTTGCCGAGGGCGTGCAGCGGGCGGCTGTCGGTGACCCGGTGGTCCACCTCGGCCACCGACAGCCAGCTCACCGGCACCGCGAAGAGCATGCTGCGGTCGGTGAGGACCTTGAGGTGGGTGCCGAGCGTGGTGTCCACGGTCCCCTTGAGCGTGGTGCCGTCGGTCGCTCCGCCGATGGGGACGCTCGCGCCCGGGTTGGTGACGCCCGCGTTGCTGTTGCCCGCCAGCGGCGAGGTGCCCACGGTGCCCTCGACGCTGTCGGTGATGCCCGCCTCGGCGGCGTCGGAGGTCTTGGTCCGCTGCATGGCCTCCATGCGCGGCTTGCTCTCGACGGCGAGCAGCCGGGCGCCGCCGCGGTGCATCCTCGCGTAGAGACGGGAGTCGGCGGTGTGGGACTGGCCGAGGAGGCGGGCGGACGCCTGGGTGGGCAGCGGTGAGCCGTTCGCTCCGAGTGCCTCGCGGAAGCCTGCGGTCAGTCCGACCTGCGTGGTGGCCTCCTGCTGGGCCTGGGCGGGTGCGGTGCCGAGGCCGGTGAGCGGGGTGAGGCGGGCCATCCGCACGCGTTCGGTGAGGACCTTGCCGGTGTGCCTCTTGCCGAGGTCGCTGTCGCCGAGGCCGTCGGCGCGGGCGGTGGCCAGGGTCAGGGCGTCCTGCACGTTGGCCGAGCCGAGGACGTCCACGGCGAGGATGCCGGAGCCGATGCGGTCGTCGAAGGGCAGCACGTCCGGGTCGTCGGCGCCGCGCCAGGCGGCGATGCCTTCCGGTCGTGCCTGGTCGGCCGTCAGCATGCGGACCGCGCGCTCGGGTTCGGGCACGTCCCGCTCGGTGAGCGCGCCGTCGGCGCCGTCGCCGTCCGGGGTGAGCAGTCCGGCCGGGAGGATCTCGTTGAGGCTGCCGACGGGGGCGACGGCGCGGGGGGAGAGCGGCTCGCCGACCGCGTCCGTCATGGTGACGGTCAGGACGTACCGGGTGACGATCTCGGCGTGTGCCTGGGTGGTGGCGATGTTCGGCATCGAGGTGCTGCCGGTGGTCTCTGTGCGGGTGTTCGAACGCTGCTTGGCCGCGGTGCCCTGGAGCGAGGGGTTGGCGACGAGGACGCCGCTGCCCGCCGCGCGTTCGGAGGCGCTCAGGGTCACGTCGGCGCCGCGGTCCTGGGAGCCGGCGCGGGAGTCGTCGCGGGCCGTGGTGCGGTAGTCCTCCAGCTCGAAACCGGTGCGCAGCCGTTCCACGGTGGTGGTCACCGGGGTCAGCTTGAACCGGACCTGGGCGGGGCTGCCGCCGACCGGCAGCCGGAACGGGCTGGACCAGGTGCGGTAGCGGACGGGCAGGGTCATCCCGTCGGTGGTCAGCTCGTGCAGTTGGGCGCGCAGGAAGTCCGGGGAGAGCCGCTGGAGGACCTGCTCCCGGTCGTGCGAGGGCACGCCGATCCTCTCCAGACGCCCCATCAGCTGCCGCGCCGCCTGGGTCGCGTCGAGCTGGCCGCTGGGGTGGCTGGGGAAGCGCCGGCCGCGCAGGAACGGGGGCAGCCGGTAGCCGCCGCCGAGGTTGCGCGGGGTGGTGGTGCCGAGGCCGTCCGGGGCGAGGCCGGCCTCGATGGCGTCCTGCATCGGCAGATGGAACATCACGGCGTCGCGGACCCGCTGGAGCGCGGCGGCGGCCCGGCGCGGGGAGAGGCTCCGGCCGAGGCGCTCAGAGAGCCGGCCGGCCGCGCCGCTGATCCGGGCCCCGGCGCCGGTGCCGACGGCGCCCATCGCGGCCGTCCAGCGGTCCCGCACGGCGACGGTCTCGGCGGCGTCGGCGACCACCAGGTACATCCGCCCGGCGAAGGTGAGGGTGGTGTTGCGTCCCCGGGTGAGGGTCTGCGAGACGCTGCGGCCCTTGCCCCAGGCGTACTGGAGGGCGGTCGCGTAGGAGCCGACCACCGGCTGTCCGCCGGGAGCATGCTGCAGGGGCGAGTCGGCGCCCTGGAGGCCGACGGTGGTACGGGAGGCGGTGCCGGCGCCGGCGGCGACGCGGTGCTCGTTGCCGATGGTCGCTTCGAGGCTGGCGGGTTTCGGGTCGCTCTTGATGCGCAGGTTGTGCAGTTCACCGCGGATCGCGGCCTTCAGGTAGTGGGTCTGGAACGGTCCGGCGCCGTTGAGTCCGGTGACGCGGGCGCCGAACGGCCCGAGGTACTGGCCGAGTTGCCCGGCGACGTGGAGGTTCGCCATCGCCCGGCGCAGCGCGGTGCGGACGGGGGCGCCGGGCGCGCTGACGTGCCAGGAGGTGCCCGAGGCGCGGTCGGCGGTGTCCTGCACCAGCTGCTGGCGCTGAGGACCGCCCTCGGTGCTGAGGACCACGTGAGGAGCGCTCAGCAGCTTGCGGGTGAGCAGCCGGTCGGCCGATTCCGTCCTGGGCAGCGGGCGGGTGCCGTCGAGGAGTTGCTCGGCCTCGGTGGCGGAGAGCCGTCGCGGCGCGGGGACGGGCGCCGGTGCCGGGCCGCCGGGCGGCGGGTCGGCGGGGGCGTGGCGGTCGGAGCCGTGCGCCGCGGGCACGGCCAGCTCGACCCGGCCCACGGTCTCGCTGCCCCGGGTGAACAGCGGGCGTTCCTCGACCTTGCTGACGAAGACGCCGGCGCCGAGCAGCCCGACGGAGGCGAGCCGTGCCCAGCCGCGCGGGCGGCGGTGGCCCTCGAAGGAGGCGCCCAGTTCCACCTGGTAGCTGTAGAGGTCGGCGCCGTTCTGGAACGTCAGGTGGTCGTGGGTGACCGCGACCGTGCTGCGGGTGGCCTTCTGGTCCGTCTTCGCGTAGCGGACGCCGAGGGACACGTTGCCGGCCTGACGCGGCGCCCCGGCTTCTGGCACCTTGTCGTGGTCGCGCGGCGCGACGCCGAACTCGACGCCGCCGGAGAGCGTGGTGGACGCCTGCTGCCCCTGGCCGGACAACTCGGTGCCGATCACCGCGTTGCGCAGCGAACGTTCGCTCATGGTGGTCTCGAACCGCCGGTCGGAGAGCCGCGCCCGCAGGATCAGGGTGTGGTGGCCGCGGCGCACCTTGCCGTCCTCGGTGAGCGTGACCGGCACCCCGGTGGTGGTCAGGTCGTCCAGACTCTGCGCGAGGGTGGGCCGGTTGAGCGCCTCGCGCACCTGGCGGTCGTTGTGCAGCGCGGTGCGCATCCGCCCGTCGCCGTACCAGAACTTCGCCAGCCGCGGGTGCCGCAGCATGAGCGGCGGGACGAACAGCGACGGGTAAGAGCGGTGCAGGGTGTCCAGTACGGCGTCCGTGAAGGCCCGCATGGGGTCCTGGGGGGTGGGGTTCCCGTTCTGGTTCGGGCCCTGCTGGTTCTGGTTCTGCTGGTTCTGGTTCTGCTGGTCCTGGTTCGGGGTCGGGTTCGGGGTCGGGTTCGGCTGCTGGTCCTGGTTCTGGGTCGGGTTCGGCTGCGGGTTTTGGGTCGGGTGCTGCTGCGGGTTCTGGGTCTGGCCCGGTACGGCGTTCTGCGGGCGGTCGGGGCGGAAGCCCTCGGCGCGGACCTGGCCGCTGAGGTGGACCGGGTCCTCGCGGGTGAGGTACCACGGCACCGGCGGCTCGGCGTCCGGGTTCGGGCCCGTCCGGCCGGGCGTGCGGCTGTCCCAGCCCGCGAGCCGGCGGGCGTCCTGCGTGGAGATCCAGTCCAGGCTGACCACCCGGACCGGGCGGGCCGCGGAGGACGGTTCGCCCGCCTTGCGCACCATCAGGGTGCGCTCCACCCGGTAGAGCGCCACCGGGTGGTTGCGGACGCGTCCGGTGGTCTTGCGGGCCGCGTCGGTACCGAGGTAGTGCCCCCGTCCGGTGCTCAGGTCCGCGCGGACCAGCGGGCCGCCCTGGAGACGCACGTCGGTCTCCGGGCCGACGAGAGTGTAGTTCGGCCCCGCGGTGACCTGGATGCCGAAGCGGGTGTCGCGGGCGTGGCCGCGTTCGTTCTGGTACGTGGTCTGGGTGAGATCGCGCAGCTCCGCCTTGACGGACTCGGTGACCAGGGTGGCCCGGTGCGGGACCGACCGCTCGACGATCAGATGCCCCAGCGGGTGCTGACCGCTCCCCCGGGTCAGCTCGGGTCCGCTGACCGGCCCCGAGAACCGCCCGAACAGCGCGAGCAGCCGCCCCGGACGGACGTAGGAGACCATCGTGCGATGCGCCGAACTGCCGGGGCGCGCACCGGAGACGGCGAGCGCCAGGTCCTCCGGCGGGTCCGTCAGGTGCAGTCCGGTGGTGTCGGTGACCCGCGGCTCCACGCCGTCCGGGAAGGTGAGCGTCTCGGGCGCCCGGCGGGGTCCCTTGAAGGGCACGGTGAGGTCGTCCGGCAGCCGCCAGCTCAACCCGTCCCGCATGGCGAACTCCGCGGTGTGCACCGGGGTGCGCTGCCAGCGGGGGCCCGGCGCGGGGGTCGCGTCGGCCGGCCCGTCGGTCTTCGGCGCCTCGGTGACCCGCTCCACCCGCACCCGGTAGTGGACGTCGTCCAGGTGCAGATGGGAGCCGTCCACGGCGCGGTACTCGGTCTGGTGGTACGCCTGGGTGCCCTGGGTGTAGTCGGTCCTGCGTGTCCAGCCCAGCGAGAGCCCGATCTTCAGCAGCCAGTTGAGCGGTGGGCCCATGCTCAGCGCGGCGGCGATCCGGCGCCCGTGGCCGACGCTGCGTCCGCCGCCTGTTCCGGCCTGGCCGCGCCGCATGGTGTCGAGGCGGACGGTGCCGCCGTCGACGTCGGAGAATCGCTCCCAGCGGTGGTAGGGGACGGCCTCGACGGTCATCTCATGGCCGACGCCGGACTTCTCCCGGCCCACCAGGCGAGCGCCGCGCGGGGCGGTGAACGCGCCGGGCTGGTCGGTCAGCAGGCGCAGCAGTTCCGCCTCGTCGAACTGGGCCCGCAGCTTCTTCGGCAGCTTCCCGAGGATCTCCTCGGCCACCTGCTCGGGCGAACGCAGAGTGAGCACGCCCGGGCCGGTCAGGAGCCCGCTCGGGGCGTCGTCGGTGCGACCGCCCGCATTCCCGGCCGTCGGATCGGCGCCCGGGCTGAGCAGTACGGCGGGCAGCCGGCTGCCGTCCTCGAAGGTGACGGTGCGCGGTGCGGGGGCCGGGGGCCGGGCGTCCGGGCCGGTGAGCAGCCGGGCCGGACGGTACCGTTCGAGCTGGGTCTCCAACGGCACCGGATCGCCGCGGTCGGGGGTCTCCGGGGCGGGGCGGTCGAGGTCGGTGATCCCGCCCATGCTGCGCAGCCACTCGCCGAAGAGGTCGGAGCCGTCGGGCTCGTCGGTGACGGGGCCCGGAGTCGCGGGGTTCGGGGTCGCGGGGTTCGGGGTCGCGGGGTTCGGGGTGGCGGGGTTCGTGCCGCTGGTGAGCGGGGCCGTCGCCGGGACCAGGGCGTCGTAGTGGTCGCTGCCGTTGTAGGCGAGGTGCAGGGTGCCGCCCTGGCCGCCCGGGTGGAGGGTGGTGACCAGGGTGTCTCCGGGCGACTGCGGGTCGGGCTGGACGAGCCGCAGGTCGAGGTCGAGGGTGTGCGCGAGCGCCTGCGGGAGCACGTCGGCGAAGGGTGAGGACCACAGCTCCGGGAGTTCGGCCGCGGCCACGACGAGTTCCTCGGTGCCGAGCCGCCGCGCCTGGGCGGGAGTGGGCGCCACGTCGGCGAGGTGCGGGTAGCCGCTGTCGCGCAGGAGGCGCCGCCACTGGCGGGCGTCGCCGTCGGTGACGACGGCCTGCGCGATCCGGTTCCAGCGCTCGGTGATCCGGCGCCGCGCCTCCGGGTCCCGCACCCCGGCGAGGGCCGTCATCCGCAGGTCGTCCACCACGGCGAGCACCGGGTCGGGGGTCGCCTCGGCGGCCGCGGCGGCCAGTTCGGACCCGGCCATCCGGTCGCGCAGCAGTGTGCGCAGTCCGGCCACGTTCCGCGCGGCCCAGGCGGGCGGAACGTCCAGACCGCGCGCGCTGTCGAGCAGGGCGCGGAAGAGGCAGTTCCCGTCGGCCCGGGTGTCCAGGCGCCGGAAGGCCAGGCCGTCGGCGTGCACGGTGTCCGCCGGGTCGGGGGTCGTGGCGGCGCCCTTGCTGAGGAGGTCCAGGTCGCCGGCGAGGCTCTCCGGGCGGCTCGGCACCGGCGCCAGGTCGGGCCTGCGGCGGGCGAGTTCGGCGGCGTCCTCGGGGCTGAGGGCCAGCTCGGACAGCGGCAGCGGAGTGCTGGAGAGCGACCAGGTGATCTGTGCGGACGGCGCGTAGGAGAGACCGCGCACGTCCTCCGGCGAGACCAGGGTGTGCGGCGGGAGCGCGGGCGGCGGCGGGGGCAGCAGCGCGTCGAGCGTGGTGTCGGGGCCGGCGGTGCCGCGCAACGCGGCGGCGGCACGCAGGAACTCGCTGAACTCCTCGACCGTGGAGTCGGCCGCCGGGTCGGAGGTCGTGCCGCCCGTGGTGCCGCGCCGGTCGAGGACCATCCGGCGCAGAAGGTCCGGCGTCATCCGGCCGTCGCCGTAGCGGGCCGCGCTCCGGGGGCTGAGCCAGCGCAAGCCGTCCACGTAGGCGAGCCCTGCCAGCAACTCGCGACTCTCCGGCCGCTGTTCGGCGTCCGGGCCGAAGGCGTCGCGCAGGGTGCGGATCTGCTGGAGGGTACGGGCCCTGGCGAAGGCGTCGGCCGGTTCCGGACCCGTGTGCAGACCGGCGTCGCGCGCCAACCCGTCCAGGTCGGCGCCGGCGGGTTCCGGGGTGAACAGCCGCCAGCGGCCCGGCCCGTCCGGTCCCTCCGTGAGCACCGCGCGGACGTCGCCTGCACGGTCGCGTGCCGTGCCCACCTCGGTGGTCGGCGCGTACACCGGACGCCCGGTGCGGTTCGCCACGTGCTGGGCCACGGGCAGCCCCGCCACCTCCGGCTGCCGCCCGGTCTCGCAGGAGAACAGCACGAGCGGACGGTCCTGGTCGCCGTCCCGCGCCCAGGACTTGAGCAGCTCGCCGAACTGCACACCGCTGACCTTCACGGTGGGGTGCGCCACGTCGTCGGTGCCCAGCGTGACGGTACGGGGGGTGCCGTGCCCCCCGAAGTAGTCGGCGCCACGCTCGGTGCCGGAGCCGGGCAACGGGGTGGGCGGTCCGGTGAACACCGTTCGAGGGGCGGGGAGATCGGCGCTGGCGATCTCCGAGGCGACGGGACCGGAGGGCGTGGGGCTGGACGTGGTGGTACCGGACGTGGTGGTGCGCACGCCGCGGAAGGTGTCCTGGCCGAGCAGCGCCCGACGCGCCGCGCCGTGCGCCGTACCGTCCTCGGCCGGGCTCTGAGAAATGGTCAACGTCTGTACGGCGCGCCCCGGCGGCGTCTTGTGGGCCGCGTCCGGCACCCAGCGCCGCACCTGCGCGACCGGCACCGTGAGGCCGTCCAGGGTGATGACGGCCGGCTCGGTCGTGGACCGCGCGGGCCCGCTCCCGTCGTCCGTGGTACCGGTGCCCTCCGCGGGCCGTACGACGATCCGTGCCGGCGGTGGGGGCGCGGCGAGGGGCGTCGGCGGGGGATCCTGGGGCGTGGTGGACGGGGGTGGGGTGGCGTCGGTCTCGGGCCCGCGGGCGCCGCCCGAGCCAGGGACCTCGCCGCCGGTTCTGTCGCCGTGCCCCGACTCCAGGTGCAGCTCGGTGGCCGGTTCGGTCCAGGGGCGGGACAGGGTGGCGAGCTTGGCGGCCGGGGGGTCGGTGAGGACGGCGGGTTCCACGGTGGATTCCTGCGCGACCGCGGTGCCGGACGCGGGTGTCGGGCTCTGCGTGAGCACCTTGAGCACCTTCGCCGAGGGCTCGACCCGGGGGGTGGGCGCCGGATCGACGCCGGTCGTCCCGGTGCTCACGGTGGCGGGCCGGGCCGGCGGGCCGAGGGCATCGGCGAGCGGCAGCAGGACGTCCGCGCCGGGGAAGGCGATCTGGGTGTCGTCCGTGCCGTCCGGCGTCATCGTGAGCGGTGTGCCGGTGAGCGGGCGGACCCGGACCGGGGCGCCCGGCCCCTCGCGGGTCAGCTCGACGGCGGCACGTACCGGGCGCGCCGCCCCGTCCGGCGTGACCGGCGGCCCGAGCACCACCGCGCGGTCCGTCCTGGCCCCGTCGAGCAGGTCGGCGGCCTCGGGCGACCCCTCCCCCGGTGGCGCCGCCTGGGAGACCACGATCGTCAGGGGCGGCGTCGGTTCTGCGTCGCCCGTGTCGCGTACGTCGCCCGTGTCGGCGTACGCGCCCGTGGTGCCCACCTTCGGCGGAGCGGCGGTGAGGTCCGCGGCGCGGGTGGAGGCGCTGTCGGTGGAGGAGTCCGAGGTGGAGGAGTTTGAGGTGGCGGCGATCTCGGGCGGGCCGACGCCGTCCGAAGAAGTCGTGAACTCCGTGGAGGAGGACGTGGAATCCGAGGAAGTCGTGGAGTCGGAGGAAGTCCTGGCCTCCGTGGAAGTCGTGGACTGCGGTGAAGTCGTGCTCTGCTGCTGCGCGGTCTGACCGGAGCCGTGGGACGGTGTGCCTCCGCCCGTGGGGACGCCACCCGGCCGCCCGCCCGTACCGGTGCCGGGCGTGGTGGTGCCGGTGGGGGCGTGGGAGGCGACGGGACCACCGCTCTCCTGGCCCGGTGCGGCTGCCGTACGTCCGTCCTGCCCGCTCACCTCGACGTCCGACGTGAGCGGGGTGTCCACCGTGACCGGCGTGCCGAACCCGTCGAGGGCGCGGCGGACCTGGTCGGCGTCGACCTCGGCGGCGAGGCTGTTCTCGGCGGGCACCACCCGGACCTCGGGCAGCTGTGACAGGTCGGTGTGCAGGCCGTCGCGGACGCCGATCTCCGTGGCACCGGGCGGCTGCGCGTCGCGCAGGGCCGCGAGGTCGCGCAGGGCCTGCTCACGGACCTCGGCCGGGCCGGTGTGGACCTGCTGCCACAGCGCGTTCTCGGCGGCCGTCACGGGCAGCGTGCCCGGGGAGTACGGCGGCGGGTCCGACGTGGTGTACGGGGGCGGGTTGCCCGCGGAGCCGGTGGCCGTGTGCGCGGCACCGCCGGTCAGATCGGTGGTCGAGGGAGCGCCGGTGCGGTCGGGGCCGTCGCCGTTCTGGGAGCGGGAGGAATCGGCGGAGTCCCGTGTGCCCGAGTCCGAATCCGTGTCCGTGTCCGTGCCGCCGCCGGAGACCGTCGGCGGCTGGTTGCGCAACTTGTCGATGGCGTGGCGCAGTTCGGCACCGCTGTTCAGGGCGGTGTCGGTGAGCGTGGCCTCGACCTGGCTGCTGACGCCCGCGCCCACGAAGGTGGACCAGCTGGTGGACCAGTCGCCGTCGAAGGCTCCCTTGATCAGGATCTCCGCGAGCGCCTCGCCGGAGCCGGCGGCGAGGAAGTCGGCCGTCCCCTTGAGCCCGTAGTGGCCGGCCAGCGCGCCCGGCCGGTCGGCGTTGTTGCGCAGGATCTGGCTGTTGCGCCACAGGTTGGGGTTGTTCCGGAAGGAGAGCGGGCCGCCCCGGAAGGTGAGCGGCGTGTTGTTGGTGAGGTGGGGGCCGTTCCCGTTCGGGCCTGGGCCAGGACGGGGGTCGGGGTCCGGTTCGGGGCCGGGGCGGTTGTTCCCGGAGCCGGGGCCGGGGGTGTCGCGCGGGTTCGGGCCGGGGGTGTCGCGGAGGTTCGGGTTGGGGGTGGGCTTGGGTTTGAACTCGGAGTCCGGCCCGTTCTTCAGGAAGTTGTTGTCGTAGCTCTTCACGATGTGCTTCGCGAAGCTGTCGAAGATGCTGGTGAAGAAGCCGGCGGCAGCTCCGAACGCGGCGGACTTGAGGATGTCGTTCCAGTCGAAGCCGTCGGGGCGGCGGCCGTCCGGAGCGAAGTTCATCATCGCCAGGCGCACGGCGAAGGTCGTGAACGCCTCCGCGAACGCCTCGGTCAGCGAGGGCGCTATGTGCAGCCGCTGGAGGAGGTGGCTGAGCGTGGTGAGGATGAGGAACCGGCTGCGCAGCTTGGCCATCATGATCTGGCTGGCCGAGAGGCCCCCGGTGAAGAAGGACAGCGCCAGGTAGATGGCGATCTCGATGAGCAGCCGGATGATCTCGGCGATGACCTGCCACTTGGACTCCATGATGTCCATGGAGGTCTTGCGCCGGCCCTCGGCGATCTTGTCGAGTTGCTCGGCGAAGTCGCGCAGATAGTTCTTGCCTCCGTCGTCGATGAGCATGCCCATCGCCCTGGCGTACGACTTGGCCAGGTCGTCCGGCATCACCTCGGCGATGTCGTGGATCGACTTGTCGATCAGCGAGGAGAGCCGGTCGAGCTTGCGGCCGAGGCCCGAGTAGGCGCGGCGGCTCTCGTAGGCGAGGTCCTCGTCGGCGTCGATGAGCTTCTCCCCGGTGAGGATGAAGATCATCGCGTTGACCTCGGGCGATGCCTGGATGCTCATACGGGGCCGCCCCGGGCGCCGTACGGGCAGGACGGAGCGGCCGCTCCCGGCGTGGTGCGGGAGCGGCCGGCGGTGCGGAGCTCAGCGGCGGCCATGCCCGCCCGGGCCGTCGCCGTCGAAACCGTCGGTGCCGAGCCGGTTGTTGCGCCGCTCGATGTGCTCCAGGTTGCGGTCGCGGGTGTCCTTCACCATCCGGACCTGGCCGACCGTGGCGTCCGTGATGCCCACCAGCGCGTCACGGATGGCCATCATGGTCTCCTTGGTCGTCTGCCGCTCCTTCAGCTCCTGCGGCTTCGCCTTCTCGGCGAACTCCCCCTCCGAGCCAGGCCATGTGACGGTGAGGGCCACCTCGTCGAGGAACTCCTCGGTGAGGCTGCCGGCCAGGACGCCGATCTCCTCCAGCTGCCTCGCCAGGGCCTCGATGCGGTGCGGGTCGACGTAGTACCGCTGTCCCATCGTCAGTCCTCCCCGTCGTCGCCGAGCGCGTCCCGCCAGGCGGGGGCCGTCCGGTCGTCGCGTTCCGTGTCCTCGTCGTCCTCGCGCAGCACCTCGGGGCCGAAGATCCGCTCCCAGTCGAGCTCGAAGCCCTTCAGCTCGGGCACCTGGGCGCTGGGCTCGGTGAAGGGTGCCATCGCCTTCATCACGTGCCGGTTCATCTTCACGCGTGCCGCGTTCGCCGCCTCCAGGACGCTGGCGGCGAGCTCCTGGGGGGACATGTCGCGGTACTTGTTCTCCAGGAACTCGATCCCGGCCAGTTCGCCCTGCGGGCCGACGGTGGCCCGGACCGCGCGGTCGGAGGAGAGCACCGCGAACGACGCCTGGCGCAGCTCGCGTTCGGTGCGCGCGACCGCCTCCTGGGCCGCCTGGAGTTCGGCCATCGCCTTCTCCAGGCGCTTCTCCAGAGGTTCCGTCACGGCGCTCCCGCCCTTCTGCGTCTTCTCCGCCGGCCGCTTCGCGCGTCCGTCGCGGCCACAGGCCGCGTCCGCCGGTCTGTCGTCCGGTCCGTCAACCGTGCTGCTGATCCTGCCTGGTGGGATCTCCGCCGCGGAAGCCGGGGCTGGGTATGACGTGTCGTCACATGTGGCTCCGGTCCGACCCGCGCGGTGTTCATCGTCCGATGACGGCCGGGGTGCCGCCCTCCTCGGTGCCCCACACGTCCGCGTCCTCCTCCAGGTAGTCGGCGGAACTGGTGGCCCCGCGGCCCGGCTCCGCCTCCTCCTCGGGCGAGTCGCCGCCCGTGGTCGCCACCCGGGAGGCCGGGGCCAGGAAGGTGTCGGAGTCCTCCTGGCGGTTCCACGGGTTGCGCCGCCGGCGGTTGCGGCGCTCGCTCTCCTCCGCCGCGTCGACCAGGACGGCGCGCACCCGCTCGCCGTTGCCCCGTTCGCCGCCGCCCATGCCACCCGCGCCCGTGCCGCCCATCGGCATGCCGGGGGTGCCGGGCATGCCGGGGGCCCCGGGGGCGCCGGCCGTGGGCGCGAGGGGGCTGCCCGCGCCGCCGGGGGCTCCGTCCGAGAGCGGTGCCACCACTGCGCCCGTGGAGCCGTCCGGGGAGATCCCGTCGGCCCCGGACAGCCCGCCGTCGGCCCCTGAGGCCCCGCCGGTGTTCACGCTGCCGCCGAGACCCAGATCGGACAGGGACAGGTCCCGAGTGGTGGTGCCGTCTCCGCCCGGGCCGTTGACACCGCCGAGGCTCTCCAGGTCGAAATCACCCAAGTCACCTCTGCCGCCGGAGGAGTTGAGGTCCTTCAGGTTCACCGTCTCGGTGTGGCCCTGCGCGTCGGTGACGGTGGCGATGCCGGTGTCCGGGTCGATCTCGTGCTTGCTGCCGTCCGGGAAGGTGGTACTCAGCCTGCCGTCGTCCAGCATGGTGGTGGAGCCGTCCGGGTTGTTCACCTTGGCGCCGTGGGTGAGGTCCGTCTTCGTGACGTTCCCGTCCGCGTCGGTGGACGTGAGCATGCCGGTGTCGGGGTCGAACACGGCCTTGCCGCCGTCCCGGAAGGTGGTGACGAAGTCGTCGCCCACCAGCTCGGTCTGCGCGCCGGTCGAGGACTCCAGGCCGTCCTGGCCGCCGTTGATGTTCCCGAGATCGCCCAGGTCGAGGTCCAGGTCGCCCAGGTCACCGAGGCCGTTCTGGCCGTTCTCGCCGTTGAGGTTCCCGAGACTCCCGAGGTTCTGCGTGGTGGTCGTGCCGTCGGGGTCCGTGGTCGTCGTCCGGCCGGTCGCCGGGTCGACGGTCTGCGTCGTGCCGTCGGGGAACGTCGTGGTCAGCTTCCCGTCCTCACCGAGGGTGGTCACCGAGCCGTCCGGGTTCGTCACCTTGACGCCGTCGCTCAGGTCCGTCGTGGTGGTCGAACCGTCGGGGTGGGTGGTGGTCAGCATCCCGGTGTCCGGGTCGAAGCTGGAGCTGCTGCCGTCCGGGAACTCGGTGGTGAGCTTGCCGTCGTCGAACTGGGTGCTGCCGCCCGTCGGGGTCTTGATCGCTCCGCCGCCGGAGTTCAGACCGCCGAGGTTGCCCAGGTTCGAGGTGATCGGGGGCGGGTTCGTGAGCTCCTCGCCGCCCGGGTTGTTCACGTCGCCGAGGTTGCCCAGGCTCTCGGTGACGACATTGTTCGGGTTCAGCAGGTCGTCGAGGTTGCCGAGGTTCTGCTCGTTGACCGCGTTGGGGTCGTTGATGCCGCCGAGGCTCTCCTGCATGGCTTTGGCCTGCTCGTCGGCCGCGCGCTGGGCCTCCTCCTGCTGGCGCCGCTGCTCCTCGCGCAGCTCGTCCTGGTAGCGGCGGTCCTCCTCGCGCTGCTGGTTCTGCTCGTTGCGCAGTTCCTCCTGGAGGCGCTGCTCCTCCTCGCGCTGCCGGTTCTGCTCCTCGCGCAGCTCGTCCTGATAGCGCCGGTCCTCCTCGCGCTGCTGGTTCTGCTCGTTGCGCAGTTCCTCCTGGTACCGGCGGTTCTCCTCGTTCTGCCTGTTGATCTCCTCCTGTTCCTCCTGCGCCCTGCGCTCCTCGTACTCCTCCGACGCCGTGCTGGTCGACTTCGGCTGGGGCACGTTGTCGGAGAATTCGTCGCCCAGGTCGAGGAAGTTGTTGTTCAGCGCCGACTGCACCTCGGCGGCGGGCTTGCCGAGGTACTCGTTGACGCCCTGGCTCCAGATCCTTACCGCCGCGTCGCCGACCTTCGCCCAGTTCTTGACGTCGGTGAGGTCGCCGTACTCGGGGTGCACCTGGCTGAAGCCGGCCTGCGGGCTGTGGCTGACGCTCGTGGTGTAGCGCGTGCTGGTGGACGTGATGTTCGTCTTGGCGACGTTGTTGGCGTCCACCCACTGCGCGAGCTCGTCCAGCACGTAGCGCAGCACCTGATGGGGGTCGTAGTACGGGGACTTGGCCCAGGCCAGCCACGCCTCCAGCAGCTTGGTGGCGGAGTCCTCCAGGTACTTGCGGCCCAGTGACAGGGCGCGTGAGTACACGGTGTTGCCGGTGGCGGTCTCGGCGCCCGACGAGGGAGTCTTGTTGAAGGTCTCCACGTAACTGTCGTAGTTCTCACGGACCTTCCTCAGCAGGCTGTGGAAGACCTCCGCCGCCTCGCCCTTCCAGCTCGCGTCGTCCCGCCCGAAGCGGTCCTCCCAGTCCTTGAGCACCACGGCGTGGTCCTTGAAGAACTTGGCGGCGAAGTCGAAGGACTCCCCGGTGGTGGTGAAGGACTTCAGGTCCACCACGTCGGCGTCGGGCACCCCCAGGTTGCTGAACCGGGCGTCCGCGGTGCTGCCGCCGAGCAGGGCGAGGAGCGCCGCCCGCGGCCCGTTCATGTACCGGGCGAGCGGGATGGTGCTCATGTTGGCCTTGTTGTAGTCCGTGAACTCGTTGCCCTCACGGACCTGCGCGTCATGGACATTGCCCGAGCCCGGACTGGCGAAGATGATCTCGTCGCCGACCTTCACCCGGCCCTCGAAGACGATCCGGGCCTGCATGATCGACCGTCTCTTGCCGCTGTCGAAGAACCAGATGTCGTAGTCCTCGCCCTTGTTCGTCAGGAAGCCGGAGTCCTTGACGAGCAGGGAGAGACTGCGCTCGGGGATGTCCATCCGGAACAGCTTGCCGCCGTGCTCCGAGCGGAGCGTGTCGAAGATGGTCTTGCGGTCCGGCACCGGATAGCCGGTGATGTGCGTGACCAGGGTGGCCCAGGTGTCGGTCGACGGGTCGCCCGCGTTGTCGAACTTGTCGAGGTTGGCGGCGGAGTTGGGATCGTACCGATCTGGCACCGGGGCGCCCTTTCTGGTCGGTTGGTCAGGACTCGTCGTCCGGCTCGCCGGTTCCGCCGGCGGTGAGGACGTCGACCTCGTCGAACGTCTGGAGCAGCGTCTGCGCGTCGATCGCGCCGAGGTTCTTGTCCTTGGTCTTGTTGGCCTCTTCGATGGTCTCGGTGAGCGCCTCCTTGAGCTCCTTGAAGAGCTCCATCTGGTCACCGAGCAGTTTGTCGATGGCCTCGGCCGCGGTACGGATGTCCTCGATCAGCTTGGGTCCCGAGACGAGGGGTTCGGTGACCATCCGGCCGATGCGCAGGAGTTGCTTGTCCTGGGCGAGGTTGTCCGGTGTGGTGTGGCCGTCGAGGAGGTGGCCGAGCGGGCGGATGTGGGAACCGTCGCCGTCCTCGCGGTGCTTCTTCGCGGCGAGGTAGACGGGCTGCACCTCGTTGTCCCGGAAGTTCTCCATCTGCTTGAGGTCGAAATGCCTGACGTCGGCCTTCTCACCGGCCATGGGACGCTCTCCTGCCGCTTGCTACCGGTCGGGGGTACGGGATACGGGGGCCCGGGGGACGCCACGGGCACGGACTCGGGCACTGGCACGGACACGGGCTCGGGCGACGGCCGGGCCGGGCACACCGGACGGGGCGGTCCGGTGACGCCCGCCGCACCTCGCCGCGTCCGGCACCTGTTCCTCACCGCGCGCCGGGACCTCGCGGGCCGCCGCCGCGAGCCGAACCGTCCTGGGCACGGGGACGCGGATGGTCCCGCGGCCTCCGCTCGCGTGTGCCGGGGGCCGCGGGCCGTGACCCACCCCGGACGGGCGGCGGGAAGGAACTCCGGCGAGACCTGGTGCCGCGTCAGTCAAGGTCTGCCCGTGAGGAGCGGCGTCCGGTGAGCTCTCTCGGCGTGCCGGGCGTCGCGACGGGGCGAACCTTGGCTGACGCGGCACTAGCGGGCCCGCACACTGCCCCAGTTGTCGGCGCTCTTGCGCTCGTCCCGGGAGTGGTTGTCGTGAATGGTCTGGATCAGCTCGCCGTTGTCGCCGAGGAGCAGGGCCATGTTCTTGGTCGCCTGGTCCCACTCCGCCTGGACCTGGCGGTAGGTCTCCTGGTCCGAGCCCTCCCAGGAGGCGACGAGCGGCTTCAGCTCGTCCTCGAGGTTGTTGAGGGTGGTGATGATCTGCTGGGTCTGGGCCATCAACTCCTCGATGGCGTTGCGGACCGCGGGGTACTGCACGTCGATGATGCCGTCGGCCATGACGTCTCCTGTCGGACGGCCGGGCGCCTGGGCCCGGGAAGCTCACGGGGATCCGGCCGCCGCGTCGGGGCCGGTGCTGCGAGGTCGGTCAGCGCAGCGCTTCGAAGACGCCCTGGCTGGTCTTGCTGTTGAGAACCTCGGTCAGGTCCTGGTTCTCCTGCGCCAGCCGGTTGGCGGAGGTCACGTTCTCCTGGAGCGCGTCGATCATCGTGCTGATCTGGACGACGACCTTCTGCGCCTCGGTGTTCCAGCTGCGGAAGAGCTTCAGCAGGGCCTGGCCCTCGTCGCCGCCGACACCCGAACGCGCCGCGATCTCACCGACGTTGTTCTGGATCTTCTCGACCTGGCCCCGGGCCGACTCCAGGGAGGAGACGCCCCCCAAGCCCTTGGCATAGTCCGCTTTCCTCGCGGCACTGTCCGCCATGTCGCGCTCCCTTCGTTCAGACTTGTCTCGTCACACCGTTGCTCGCCGAGGCTAAAGAGAACCCGGCGTTCCGCGCAACGCGCGCAGGGAAGATTTGAGCATCGGTCATCTCACTCCAGAATTGTTGTGTGGCAAGGGAGTTGTGCCGAGGTTTCACCGGTATGAACAGCGCGACGGACCAGCGGAGCGCCGCGGCACGGACCGTCCGGCGAGGCCACGTGACACGGGCGGAAAACGGGCATGCGCGGCCGGAGAACGGGTGCAAGGGTGCACCCGCTCCGGCATTGCGAGCGCTTGAGCGGGATTCCGGCGGTGTGCTCCGCGGGAAATTCTGAGCTTTATTTGAGGTTCTCCGCCACGCCCGATCCCGCACCGACTCGGCGAACTTCACCGCGCCGGCTCCGAGTTTGGCTGAATAGTTCCGCTGCTGCCGCCCTTTTCCTTTCTTCGGCGCGGTATGCGCTTCTTGCCGTGATCAGCGCGCGGTGTCCGCCTTGTCCTGGTCCGCGCTCTCGGCGCTCTCGGAGTCGCGCGCGCTTCCGGAGTTCCCGGCGCTCACCGCGCGCTCGGCCTTCTCCCCGCTCTCCCCGCTCTCGGCGCTCCCGGCGCTGCCCTCCGGCCGTTCGGCGGCACCGCACTCCGGAGCCGTGACCTTGGGCTCCGTGACGCCCGAGGCGGCGGACGGATCGAGGTCCGCGCCGGTGGGGAGGGCCGCGAGCAGCGGCGCGGGTACCGAGCCGATGTCGCCGGTCCCGTACCCGAGGGCCGCCAGCGAGTCCTTGGCGGGGACGCGGTACTTCACCCCGTTCTCCGCGACCAGGTAGGTGGTCCCGGCGTGGGCGGCGCCGCTGGCGTGCAGGGCCCTGACCAGGGCGCCGCGTCCGGGCCGCACCACCGTGGCGTCGACCGGGACGCAGGCGGGCTCCAGTGGCGCTGCCGTGCCCCGCGCCACCGCGACCGGGGCGAGCCGGGTCAGCGGCACCAGCACCGACCTGATCCGGGCGCCGCCGTCGTCGCCGTCGACCTGCGCGCAGAGCGCGGTGCCGCGCGGCGCCGACTGCGGCAGGGGCGGCGCGTCCGGCAGCACGGCGGAGCCGGCGGGAGCCGGGTCCCCCGCCCGGTGCTCGCGCAGCGCGTCCGCGCCAACCGTGCGCGCCTCGGGCGACCGCCCCTGGTAGGCGTCCTTCTGCGTGGCCGGGTCGCCCAGGACCAGGGCGGCGCCGAGCCGGGTCAGCGGCACCAGGCCGTCCTCGCGCAGCAGGTGGTAGGTGCTGCCGCCGCCGGGCACGCTGACCTCGAACAGCTGGCCGATCCGGCTGGCCTCGCCGCCGAGTTCGGGCCCTTCCTCACCGCGCCCCCGCACCGCGGGCGGCTTCAGAACGGGTCCGGGTGCGAGCGCGTCCAGGAAGGCCGCCGAGACCGGCATCGGCCGCTCGGAGCCGTAGCCGAGGGCGTTGCGGGCGTCGGACTCGCGGTCCAGCGGCAGCCTGCTGCCCCGCCACACCAGGTACTCGGTGTCGTCCGGCCCCCGCACCAGCAGGCCGCGGTCGCCGGCGATGCCGCGGGAGTCCAGGGGCGCCCCGGCGACCAGGGTGGTGGCTCCCGGCTCGTCCACCCCGGTGTCCGCGACGGCGCCGGTGGTGTCGGGCAGCGCGCCGCCCGGGCCGGTGACGCACAGGTGCCAGGCGCCGTCGTCGAGTTGGCCGGGCCCCGGCACGGTGTCGGGGGCGCCGGGTATGCCGGCCGGGGTGCCCAACGGGACGTCGCGCAGCGAGCCCGTGCCGACGTCCACGGTCTTGAGGTCGGAACCGCCGATGAGCCGCGCCGAGGCGTAGTTGCGCACCGGGTGCAGGACCCCGTCGGTGTCGGTCCACAGATAGCGGGCGCCGGTGTCACGGTTGACCACCAGGTGCTTGCCGTCGCGCCAGCTGTCGTTCCCACCGGGGCGCAGCAGACCGTAGACGGTGGCGCCCGCGCCGATCAGGACGGTGACCAGTACGCCGAAGACCACGCCGCGGGTGGTGCGCCCGAGCGGGCTCTCCGGGGCGTCCGGGTCGGCCATCAGCAGGCCCGAGCTGAGCCGGCCCATCATGAAGCTGTGGGCGTGTACCTGGTCGCGTTTGGACTGCACTGCCTCTCCTCGATCCGTTCCTTCGCCGGCGTGCGCGGCGTGCGGGGGTGCTCAACCGAGCAGCGTGCGGGTTTACTCAGCCGAACAGGCCGCGCAGCCAGCCGAAGAGCCCCGCCACCCACAGGCTGAGCGGCAGCAGCGCCACGGCGAAGCCCGTGTGCGCGATCTCCGCCGCGCGGCCCCAGTAGGGCAGCATCCGCCGGCCGGGCACCGTCCAGGCGGCGATGACCAGGGCGCCCGCGGCGCCGAGCAGTACCGCGAAGACGACGAGGCGTCCGTCGCCGTCGCTGTCGACCGCCCAGGCACGGGCGAGCAGCAGCAGCCCCCAGATGCCGGGCACGGCCAGGGTGAGCCGCTGCCAGATGTGCACCAGGCCGCGTGAGTGCAGGAGCAGGAGCAGGCTCAGCGTGAGCGCGGTCAGCACCTCGGGCAGGTCCGGGTGTTCGGCGACGACGACCAGGGCGGCCGCGGCGACGGTGCCGGTGGCCGCGAAGAGCGCGGTCACCCAGCGTCCGGCCAGTTCGGTGCGTTCGGCGACCTCGTCGCCCGCGTAGGGCTCGATGCCCTCCTGGAGCTGGCTGGCGGAGGAGGGCAGGGAGGGCATCCGCATCCCGGCCAGTTTGAAGGCGAACGGGGCGACCGCGCCGGCCGCGAGCGCGACGACCGCCGCGACCAGCGCCACCGCGGCCGGCATGTCAAGGCCCGAGTAGCCGATCAGGGCCCCGGCGATCGCGGTGGCCACGGAGACCACCGCGGTGGCCAGCAGGGCGGGCGCGCCGACCGCGGTGGCGGCCAGGGCGAGTACCGCGCCGCCGGCGCCCGCCGCGCCCGCCGCGAGCAGCCGGGCGCCCACCACCCGCGCCGCGTCCGGGCCGGTCAGGTCGCCGCCGGGCAGCACCCAGCCGGCCAGGACGAGGCAGGGCGCGACCAGCAGGCCGAGCGCGGTCGCGGAGAGACGGTCGCCGACGGCGCGGCTGGCGGTGCCCGCCCCGGCGAGCAGCAGCAGCCCCGCCACGGCCGCGCAGGCCGCGCGCAGCGAGCCGTCGCCGGTCAGTCCGGGCCGGAACACCAGCACCAGGGCGGCCACGACGGTCGCCACCGTGGTGCCCACCAGCAGGGCGCGGGCCGCCTCGGGGTGCCAGGTGTGCAGCTTGCGGCCCGCGGTGTCGGCTATCCCGTCGACCAGGTCGTCGAGCCTGGCCTCGGGCAGCGCCTGGGTGTGCGGGCGCAGATGGAGCACGTCCCCGTCGGCGAGACCGGCGCCCGCGAGGGTGGTCTCCTCGTCGAGCGGGGCGTCGCCGAGCCGCTGGAGCACCCAGCCGGCGTGGTCGAGCCCGGTCTCCTCGGCCTCCTCGCCGACGTAACGCAACAGCGTGGGCAGCAGATCGGCGACCGGCACGTCGGCGGGTACCGCCAGATCGACACTGACGCTCGGCGCACGTACGGTCAGGCGGCACAGTTCGGCCACCGCACTGTCGGTCATCAGCTGAACTCTCGTCTTCGGTGGGGGCTTTGACAGGAGGACTTCCCCGGGCGAGGGCGTGCGCGGTGTACGGAGGACTCGCGCGGCCGGGAACCGGGCGGCCGGACAAGGGAATTGTGTCCGTGTGCCCGGAAAGCACCTCTCCCGCGTGGACAGGTCGCGTTACGTGAATGCAGACTACTGCCTACGCCCGCCGGGTCGTGCTGCGGACCGGACTCGTCGTCCGGTATGCGGCCGTGTGCGGGGGGAGTTGACCGTCCCCCGCTTTCCGCTCACACCATTCATCCGGCGTTCACCGCGGCGCCCGGGGCCCGCCGAATGGGCGCGGTGCGCTCTTTCCCGCTACCGGGTGTGCCGGTATTCGGCGCAGGCCGGAAAGCCAGTGAAACCGGAGGTTTCGTTCCTTGAGTGTGGTGCTGTTTCGCCGGCCGGCCCGCAGACGCGGACCGGAGATGCCCGAAGGGCAATTGACCCTCCAGGAGCCGCCGGTCCTCGCCGAGACGGTGCCCGACACCTCGGCGATATGGACCTATTTGCCGATGGCGCTGATGTCGGTGTCGATGATGCTGATGTTCCTGCGCCCCGGCGGCGGTAACGGCGTCTTCATGTATCTGGCGATGGGCGTCATGGCGCTCTCCGCCGGTGCGATGCTGCTGGGGCAGCTGATGCGCCGCTCCAGCGAGCGCAAGCAGCGCCTGAAGGGCGAACGCCGCGACTACCTGCGCTATCTGGCGCAGACCCGCAAGCGGGTCCGGGCCACCATCACGGAGCAGCAGCGGGCGCTGGCCTGGCGCCACCCGGAACCCGCCTCGCTCCGCTCCCTGGCCCGCACCTCGCGGCTGTGGGAGCGCCGCCCGGCCGACGAGGACTTCGGTGAGGTCCGGATCGCGGTCGGCGAGCAGCAGCTCGCGCTCACCCTCAACCCGGTGTCCACCCGCCCGGTGGAGGACCTCGAACCGCTCTGCGCGCACGCCCTGCGCCGCTTCGTCCGCGCCTACTCCACCATCCCCGAGCAGCCTCTCGGCCTGTATCTGCGCTCCTCGGCGCGCATCCTGCTGCGCCCCGAGGAGACAGCCGGCGACGAGCCCGCCGGGCCGGGCGCCGCGCCGTCCGGGGACGGCGGCGAGAGCCGCCCCAGGGACCTGGAGACGGTACGGGCCCTGGTGCGCGCCATGCTGGGCCAGCTCGCGGTGTTCCACGCGCCGGAGGAGCTGTGGCTCGCGGTGTGTGTCAGCGACGAGCGTCGCCCCGGCTGGGAGTGGGTCAAGTGGCTGCCGCACGCGCTGCACCCGCACGAGGAGGACGGCGCCGGCCAGGTCCGCCGTATCACCGCCGACCTCACCGAGCTGGACGACCTGCTCGGCGCCGAGTTCGCCGAGCGTCCGGGGTTCGACCCGGACGCCCGCCCCGGACGGGACGAGCCCTACACGGTCGTCGTCCTGGACGGCGTGACCGTGCCCGAGGGACACCGCTGGGAGGGGCACGGCTACCGCAACGCCATGATCCTCGACGTCTCCGGGGCGCTGCGCTGGCGGCCCGGCCGCAACACGCTGCGGCTGACCGTCGGAGCGGACCGGGTGAGCCTGGTGCGCACCGACCGCAGCCGCAAGGAGCGCTCCGTGCCGCTCGGCCGGCCCGACCGGCTCGGCCCGCTCGGCGCGGAGTCGCTGGCCCGGCTGCTGACCGCCCGCCGGATGAGCCTGGGCACGGACATCGGGCAGCCGCTGGACTCCGACGTCGAGCTGACCACCCTGCTCGGCATCCCCGATCTGCACCGGCACGACCCGAAGGCCCTCTTCGCCCGGCAGACCGGCTCCGCCCGGCTGCGGGTGCCGATCGCGGTCGGTGTGGACGGCCGTCCGATGGAACTCGACATCAAGGAGTCCGCGCAGGGCGGCATGGGCCCGCACGGCATGCTGATCGGTGCCACCGGCTCCGGCAAGAGCGAGCTGCTGCGCACCCTCGTCCTCGGCCTCGCCCTGACCAACTCCTCCGAGACCCTCAACTTCGTGCTGGTGGACTTCAAGGGCGGCGCCACCTTCCTCGGCCTGGAGGAGCTCCCGCACACCTCCGCCGTCATCACCAACCTCGCCGACGAGGTCGCCCTGGTGGAGCGTATGCAGGACGCCCTGCACGGCGAGCTCATCCGCCGCCAGGAACTGCTGCGTGCCGCCGGCAACTACACCTCCGCCCTGGAGTACGAGCGGGCCCGCGCCGCCGGGACGGACCTCACCCCGCTGCCCAGCCTGTTCGTGGTGGTCGACGAGTTCAGCGAACTGCTCTCCGCGCACCGGGAGTTCATGGACCTGTTCGTGATGATCGGCCGCCTCGGCCGCTCCCTCGGGGTGCATCTGCTGCTGGCCTCGCAGCGCCTGGACGAGGGGCGTATGCACCAGTTGGAGAGCCACCTCTCCTACCGCATCGGACTGCGCACCTTCTCGGCCATGGAGAGCCGCGGGGTGCTCGGCGTGCCGGACGCCTACGAGCTGCCGGCCCAGCCGGGCAGCGGCTATCTGAAGTCCGGCGTGGAGGCGCTGACCCGGTTCCGCGCCGCCTACTCCTCGGGCACCTACCGGCGCCGCACCGGCGCGGTGGTGCAGGCCCGGGTGGCCAGTCAGGTGGTGCCGTGGACCAGCGGCTGGGTGGTGCCGAGGACGCTGGAGCCGTCGTCCGAGCCGGAGCCCGAGACCGAGGAGACCGGCGACGAGGAGACCCTGCTCGACGTGGCCCTCGACCGGCTGCGCGACTCGGGCCCGGCCGCCCACCAGGTGTGGCTGCCGCCGCTGGACGAGCCGTCGCCGCTGGACGTCCTGCTGCCCGGCATCGCCCCCGACCCCGAGCGCGGCCTGACCGCGGCGGGCTGGGCCGGCAACGGCAGGCTCCGGGTCCCGGTGGGTCTGGTGGACAAGCCCTTCGAGCAGCGCCGCGACCCGCTGGTCGTGGACCTGTCCGGAGCCGGCGGCCATGTCGCGATCGCGGGCGGCTCCCAGAGCGGCAAGTCCACCCTCGCCCGCACGCTGATCGCCTCACTGGCCCTGACCCACACCCCGGCCGAGATCCAGTTCTACTGCCTCGACTTCGGTGGCGGCGGCCTCTCGCAGCTCGCCGCGCTGCCCCACGTCGGCGGTGTCGCGGCGCGGCTCAACCCGGAGCGCGTGCACCGGGCCGTCGCCGAGGTGATGACACTGCTCGCCCGCCGTGAGCAGTTCTTCGTCGACCACACCGTCGACTCGATGCAGTCCTACCGCCGCCGCCGGGCCGCCGGGGAGTTCCCCGACGAGCCGTTCGGCGACGTGTTCATGGTGGTCGACGGCTGGTCCACGGTCCGCCAGGACTACGACGACCTGGTCCCGAAGTTCAACGAACTCGCCGCCCGCGGCCTGAACTACGGCATCCACCTGCTCATCACCACGACCCGCTGGGTGGAGTTGTCCGCCCAGGTCCGCGACCAGTCGGCCACCCGACTGGAGTTGCGGATGGGTGACCCGATGGACTCCGAGATCGACACCCGCAAGGCACGCTCGGTGCCGCGCAGCGGCGGTCGCGGCATCACCGCGGACAGCAAGATGCACTTCCTGGCCGGTCTGCCCCGCCTGGACGGCAGCGGCTCCCTCGACGACCTCGGCGAGGGCGTCGCCCACCTGGTCGGCGAGATCGCCGCGCACTGGTCGGGCCCGGCCGCGCCGCCGGTCCGGATGCTGCCGCACCGGCTCCCGCTCGCCGAACTCCCTGCGCCGGAGGCGACGGAGGGCGGCGGCCTGCGTCTCCCGCTCGGCATCGACCAGGACGCCCTGGAGCCGGTGTGGCACGACTTCAGCCGCACCCCGCACCTGATCGTGGTCGGTGACACCGAGAGCGGCAAGACCAACCTGCTGCGCCGCGTCGCGGAGGGCGTCACCGCTCGTTACGCCCCGAACGAGGCGAAGATCATCGTGGTGGACTACCGCCGCACGCTGGTCGACGCCGTCCCGGAGGAGTACCGCATCGGGCACGTGATCTCCCTGGACAACCTCAAGGAGACCGTCGAGGGCGCGGCCCGCGCGCTCAAGACCCGCGTCCCCGGCGCGGACATCGCCCCGGCGCGGATGCGCCGGTGCGACTGGTGGACCGGTCCGCGGCTGTTCATCCTGGTCGACGACTACGACATGGTCTCCGGCAACTCCTTCCAGAGCCCCTTCGAGCCGCTCTTCGAGCACCTGACGCTGGGCTTCGAGATGGGCCTGCACCTGGTCGTCGCCCGCAGTGCCATGGGCGCGGGCCGGGGACTCAGCGACGGGCTGATCCGCCGGATCGACGAGGCCAACAACCCGGCCGTGCTGCTGTCGTGCCCGCCCACCGAAGGCCGGCTGTTCGGCAACGCGAAGCCGCTCAACCTCCCGCCCGGCCGCGCCCTGCACATCGCCCGCCGCAAGGCACGCCTGATGCAGACGGCCCTGGCGGGGGACGGCGGGCTGGGGGACTGACGGAAGGGAAGGGGGAAAGTCCGGGCGGGGGCCACCTGAGGTGGCCCCCGCCCGGACTCTCATGTCACCGTCTCCGGGCTCGGTCCTCGGGCGCGCCCGCGGGGCGCCAGCCCCGGGTCCGGGCCCGGGGAAGCGTGAAAGCGGCCCACAGGACGGCGAGCACGGCCGCGGAGCCGACGAGGACGAACAGGGTCGCGCGGCCGGTGGCGCGGTCGGCGGCGGAGGTGTCGCGGACGGCCACCGGATCCACGGCGCGCTCCGTTCCGGCCGGCGCACCCGCCTCGCCGAGGACCGTGGTCACGGCGGCGTAGGCGTCCAGTTGGGGGATGTCGGCGGGGTAGGCGGTGGCCGTCAGCCGGCGCGCGACGGCGTCCGGCGAGTCGCCGGGGTGGGCGGCGCGGACCACCGCGGCGGCCCCCGCGGCGTAGGCGGTGGCCACCGAGGCGCCGGCGCCGAGGTAGTGGCCGTCGCCGCGCGGGCCTCCGGAGACCACTCCGGCCCCGGGGGCCGCCAGGTCGATGCCGGTGGTGGGCAGCGCGCCGTCCGGGCGCAGGCCGCCCGGCAGCATGTCGGCGACCGAGAGGACGCCGGGCTCGCCCGCCGGCCAGTAGACACGGGACGGGATCTCGTCGGTGCCGCCCCGCGACGGCGGGTCCGGAGTGGCCGCGGCGAGCACGACGGCGCCCGCGCGGCGGGCCTCGGCGACGGCGTCGGTCAGCGCCGCGTCCCGGCGTGGCAGGGCCACCGCGACCGCGATCACCCCGGCCCCTGCCTCGGTGGCGGCACGCACCGCGTCCGCGACCAGTCCGGCGTCCGCCCGGCCGCGCGGGTCGGTGCCGCGCAGGGCCAGGATCCTCGCGTTCGGGGCGACACCGGCGAGACGCGGACTGTCCGCGCCGGTTCCGGCGATCAGCCCGGCCAGGAAGGTGCCGTGCCCGACGCAGTCGTCGGCGGCCTCACCCTCGGCGGTGACCCGGCCGTCGAGTCCGGCGGCGCCGGGGTCGACACCGGTGTCGATCAGGGCGACGGTCACGTCCGTGCCGGTGCCGTGCCCGCGCAGCCGGTCCAGGTCGAGTCGCTGGCGCGACCAGTCCTGCTTCTTCGCCTGTTCCCGGGAGGCGGGGGTGCAGGTCGCCTGCTCGGCCCGGGGATCGAGCGTGGAGGGCATGCCGGGCAGTTCCTGGCCCTTCTTGCCGTCGGCCGCGAGCGGGCCCGCCGAAGGCGCCGCCTGGACCGCGGCGGCGGGCAGCAGCAGGGCGGCGGCGAGACCGGCGCCGGACAGCAGACGGGCGGCACCGAGGGCGCGCGCGCTCATCGGGGAGCCGCCTTGGGGGCGGGGGCCGGAACGTCGCCGGGAATCAGGATGCGCAGGTCGTCCAGGGTGGGCGCGGACAGCGAACCGAGCCGGCCCGCCTGGCGGGTGACCATCGCCTCGACCACCTGGCGGGCCAGGCGGGCGTTGCCGAACGAGCGGTCCCGGGGCAGCACGTCGAAGTACTCCTTGAGCAGCGGGCCGGTTCCCGGGCCGCACTCGTAGCCCATGGCCGTGGCCTGGGAGCGCACGATGGTGACCAGTTCCTCGGAGGAGTAGTCGGCGAACGCGATCCGGCGCGGGAAGCGGGAGGACAGACCCGGGTTGGAGGCGAGGAAGCGCTCCATCTCGTCGGTGTAGCCGGCGACGATGACGACGACCTCGTCGCGATGGTCCTCCATCAGCTTCAGCAGGGTGTCCACCGCCTCCTGGCCGAAGTCGGCGCCGCCGCCGCGCGGGGTGAGGGTGTACGCCTCGTCGATGAACAGGACACCGCCCCGGGCCCGTTCGAAGACCTCGCGGGTGAGCTGGGCGGTGTGGCCGATGTAGCGGCCCACCAGGTCGGCGCGGGCCGCCTCGATCAGCTGGCCCCGGTCGAGGATGCCGAGCTGGGTCAGAATCTCGCCGTAGAGGCGGGCCACGGTGGTCTTGCCGGTGCCGGGCGGGCCGGTGAAGACCAGGTGGTGGCTGAGCGAGGGCACCGGCAGCCCGGCGGCGGCGCGGTGGCGGGCGGTGGTGATGAGGTTGACCAGGTCCGCGACGTCGCGCTTCGCCTCGGCCAGGCCGATCATGTCGCCGAGGCGGGTCAGCGGGTCGTCGTGCGGGGCGGCGTCGGTGGCCTTCGCGGCGGTGGCGGAGACGTCCTCCGGCAGCAGCAGCCGCAGATCGTGCTCACCGACCTGCGACTGGGTCGCGAGCCGGACGGCCTGCCGGTCCACCATCTCCTCGAACACCCCGCGCGCGGCACGGCCGTTGCCGAAGCCCGCGTCCCGCGGCATCGCCTCGAAGTGCGCGGCCAGCGCCTTCGCGGTGCCCTCGCCCAGCTCGTACTGGTGCTGGGCGCACATGTTCTCCATGATCGCGACCAGTTCGGGCACCGAGTAGTTCTCGAACTCGACGGTCCGCGAGAAGCGGGACGCCAGGCCCGGGTTGGAGCCGAGGAAGGAGTCCATCTCGCGGGAGTAGCCGGCCGCGACGACGACCACGTCGTCGCGGTGGTCCTCCATCAGCTTCAGCAGGGTGTCCACCGCCTCGCGGCCGAAGTCGGCGCCGCCGTTGCCGCTGTCGGCGGCGAGCGTGTACGCCTCGTCGATGAACAGCACCCCGCCGAGCGCCCGCTGGAAGGTCTCGGTGGTCTTGATGGCCGTTCCGCCGACGACCTGCGCGACCAGGTCGGCGCGCGAGACCTCGACCAGGTGCCCGCTGCGCAGCGAACCCAGCTCGGCCAGGATGGAGCCGTAGAGGCGGGCGACGGTGGTCTTGCCGGTGCCGGGCGGCCCGGCGAAGATCAGGTGCCGGCTCATCGGCGGCGCGGACATGCCGAGTTGCTCACGGCGCTGGGCGAGCTGGGTCAGGTTGACCAGCGTGCGCACCTGCTGCTTGACGTTCTCCAGGCCGATCAGCGCGTTGAGGGCGCCGAGCGGACCGTCCGCGCGGTCCGGCGGGGGCGCGTCGGCCGCGCCGGAACCGGCCGGGTCGGTGTTCTCGGCGCTGCCGGTGCCCCAGGCGTCCCGCTTGCCGTTGCCGGTGCTGTTCAGGCCGTCCACCGCGAGCCGTTCGCCGGGGACGGTCTGCACCAGGCCGGCGCCCTCGTTCTCCCGGGCGAGGCAGTTCACCAGCGAGACCGGCGCGGTGGACTCCACCCGGAAGCCGTCCTGGGCACCGCCGGTGACCTCGCAGCCGCTGAGCGAGGCGAGCGCGCCCTCGCGGAGGAGGAAGCCGTGGCCCTGGGCGGCGTGCACGGTGGTGCGGTTGGCGGTCAGCTCACCGCCGGCGGCGACCACCACGCCCTCCTCACCGGATATCTCGACACGGAAGTCGCGGACGGTGACATTGCCGCCGTCCTCCACGACCAGGCCGCTGGTGGCGGTGTCGGAGACCCCGCCGCCGGCCAGGTAGAGCGTGCTGCCGGAGCCCACGCGCACGCCCGCGCCCTTCGGCCGTACGATCTCGCAGTCCTCGGCGCGGCCACGGGCGTCCTTGCCGGCCACGATGCCGTCGCCGGCGGGCTCCACCAGCCGGGCCCGGCGCAGCAGCGGGTTGGCACCGCCGCGCACGGAGACCGCGGGCGCCCCGCCGATCACCTCCAGGCGGTCCAGCTCCGGCGCCGAGTCCTCCTCAAGGAGCAGCCCGGTCTGCTCGCAGTCGCGGACCGTCAGGCCCGTCAGCGCCGGGGAGGCGGCCCCGGCGACCCGCAGCGCCGCGCCCTGCGCGCCGTCCACCCAGCAGTCCTCGAAGGTGCCGCGCGCCCGGTCGGTGACCAGCACGCCGTGTCCACGGGTGCGCGAGACACGGCAGCGGCGCAGCACCGGGTCGGTGCCCCCGGCCAGCACGAGCCCGTTCCCGGAGGCCCCGGTGACGCGTACGTCCTCCAGCGTCGTACGGCCTCCGCTGCTCAGGTGCACACCGGTGCTGGTGTCGTGCACCACCGTGCGGATCACCGTGACGGCGCTGTCCTGCTCCAGGGCGAGGGAGGGCTTGTCGGTGGAGGAGATGTCGCAGTCCTCGACGGTGCCCCGGGATTCGCCGCCCGCGAGCAGGCCGTTGCCTCGGGCGTCGCGCACCGTGCACCCGCGCATCCGGGCCTCGCCCTGCTCGGCGAGGACCAGTCCGCTGGTGCCCAGGTGCTCCAGCGTGCAGGACTCCACGGTGGTGGGCGTGGTCGAGGTGACCACGATGCCGGCGCCCTGCGGGTTGCTCACCCGGCAGTCCCGCAGGGCGAGGGAACCGGTGCCCCCGGCCAGCATCGCCGTCCACGCGGCGCCGACGACCTCGCAGCCGTCGAACGCGGCCTGACCGCGCCGCACGTCCACGGCGGGCAGTTCGGCGTCGCCGCCGCGCAGGGTCAGTTCGGAGAGCATCACGGCGTCGGCGCGCAGGGCGAGCACGCTGCCCGAGCGCGGCCGGATCTCGACCGTGCCCCGCCCTTCGGCGGCGGTGAGGGTGACCCTGGTGTGGATCACCAGGTTCTCCGCGTACGTCCCGGGCCGCACGCTGATGAGCGCGCCGGTGCGGGCGGCCGCGAGTGCCTCACCGATCGTCCGGTAGCGGTCCCGGTCCCCGGGACCGACCGTGAGTACCTGGCGCGACACGCACCAACCTCCTAGCTAGGGCGGCGTCTTCAACGGGCGCGCCCCCGGTCGCCCGGGGGCCGGTGTCGGCGGGCCGACGGTGCCCATCATGCCCCGCCCTCGGGGCGGGCGGTTGCCGGGAGCGGTGCTTCCGGCCTGCGGGCGTCCTGGTCAGACGCTCCACTTCTGGTTGTCGGTGCCGCCGCAGCTCCACAGTTGCAGCCAGGCGCCGTTGCCCCGGTTGTTGTCCACGATGTCGACGCACTTGCCGACGACGGTGTTGACCAGGTCGTGGCTGCCGTTCAGGACGAACTTCTGGGCGGCGTTGCCGTTGCACCAGGCGAGCTGGATGGGCGTGCCGTTGTTGAAGTTCGCGTTGGCCACGTCCAGGCACTTGTCCTTGATGCGGACGGTGCCGTCGGAGGCGAACCGCAGCTTCTGGGCGCTGCTGTTGTTGCAGTCCCAGACCCACAGCCGCTTGCCGTCGACGAAGTCGCTGCCGGGCACGTCGATGCAGCGGCCCGAGAGGTGGCTGCGCACGGAGACCGGGGCGCTGAACGTCACGCCCGAAGGGGCGCCGGCGGCGGGCTTGCCGCTGCCACTCCCGCTCCCACTCCCGCTGTCGCTGTCGCTGTCGCCGTCGGAGGATTTGTCGCCGCTCGATTTCGCGGGCTGGTCGTTCTGGCCCGTGTCGCCCCTCGGGCTCTCGTCGCGGGTGGTGTCCTGTTTCGAGGTGCCCTTGCCCGGGTTATCGCCCGGGGCGCCGGACGGGTCCTGTGCCGAGGTGCCCGCCGGGGCGTTCCCCGCGGGCCTGCCCGGCTCGGCGGAGTCCTTCCCGCCGTCGCCCGGGGACCCGCCCTCGGGCTTGGTCACGACGAAGTCGCCCGGTGCCTCCTGGGAGCCGCCGCCGAGCACGGTTCCCCCGGTGGACGCCGCCCTGGTGCCCTTGTCGTCGTTGCCGACGAGTACCAGGAACGGCACCGACACGAGCAGCGCGCCCGCGACGGCTGCCCCGGCCAGCGCCGCCTTGCCCGGCCGCCCGACAGGACCGGCCTGCTGCTGCGGCCGGTCGATGGCGGTGGCGGTCATGGTCCGTACGAGTGCGGGGAGCCGGCTCTTGGCCGCCGCGGCGGCACCGGGCTCGGCCTCGGGGTCGGCACCGGGCTCGGGGTCGGTACCGGGCTCGGCCTCGGGGTCGGCCTGTGACCGACCGCTGCCGGAGGCCGTCCCGCTCTCGTGGCCGGCCTCGGGGCCGCTCCGGGTGTCGGGTTCGCCGCCGGGGCCGCTCCCGGCGTCGGGTTCGGTGGCGGTACGGCCCTCGGGGGCCGTCTCCTCCGCCTCCTCCGTATCGGCGGCGCGGGTGCCGGCCTCGGCCCCCGTCTTCGCCTTCGCGGGCGTGGACGTGGGCTCCGGTGCGACGGTGGTGGCCACGGCGGTCGTGGCCGTCTCCTCGCCGTCGGAGCCGGACTGCTGGACCGAACGCGTCACGAGGTCCTCCCTGTGATGTGGGGCCAGGGTTCGGTGGAGCTGGGGGTGCGGTCCGCCGCGCCGGAGTCCGGCTCCGGGACGGGACCGAGGAGACTGTCCGCCGGGACGATCAGGGGAGCCGCGGCTCCGGCGTTGACCATCAGCAAGGTGCCCGAACCCCGCAATGAACGGGCCAACTCCCTCGCGGGGACGGTGTCATGACGAAGTGCCGCAGACATGAACTCGTGGGCCGGAGAGGTGAACAACAGCACCACCGGCGCCCCGTCCCGCCCGGCTGCCGTGAGCGGCCCGCCGTCCGGTCCGCACACCACCGTGATGTCCGCCTCCGCGAGCGCCGTGAGCGCCTCGTCCACCGAGCCGTAGCCGGTGGCGGCCCGCTGGGCCGCCGCGTCCACCGGGTCGGTGGGGTCCGGCCAGCCGAGCACCCGGGCCGAGGGCCGGTATGCCGGGTTGGCACGGTAATCCCCCACGCCCCCGGTCTCGTCCGACTGCCACTCCCCCACAACCGCCCACTGCGGCGGCGTGCGCTCCTGCGTCCACTCCGGGTCCACCATCCCGATCCAGTGCCCCGGTGCCCGGCGGGCGGCGGCCCGCACGGCCTCGGGTATCTCCGGGGGGTCGGTGGGCTCGGGGGCGTCGGGGCCGGGTGGCCCGGGGGCGTCGGCCTGACCGGAACCGTCGGACACCAGGGGCAGGGCAAGGTGCCCGCCCTCCTGCCGTTGTCCGGACCGCATCTCCACCTGAACTCTTGGGTCAGTACGAATACTTGAGTGCCGAACGACCTGCGGCGCAGGTCGACACTGATCAGATCGGGGAGCCAACAGGATGCCACACGGGCCTCGTCCGCAACGGATCGGGCGGGGTCCTCATCGGGCCTCCGGGTGCCCGATCGCCGCCCGGCCGGGGGACTTTCCGGGAGCAGGGCGGTGCGAGAGGACAAAACGACGGGAGAGTCGGGGCGGGCGGGACGGTCGATCGCTCGCGGTACGGGCTAAGTTGGGCCGCACGGGAGCCCTCGCAGCGCGCGAAGGCGTCGGACCGTCCTGCGGCCGCCACCGCGGCGGATCCCGGACACCTCGGCGATCGAGGCCGACCGGGCCGAACCGGTCCGCCTCGGCGCGGCACTCGCCCGACGCCCGCCGGGAAGTCCGGCGTTCGCCGGGCGAAGCGCTGCGCGGGTCCCACCCACCACCGACAGCTCCGCCACCGAGGAGGAGTCCGCATGTCCCCCCAGCACCAGCCCCCCGGCGCGAACGCGGAGGCGGCCGCCGCCCGCGCAGGGGAGGCCGGCTTATCGCCCACGCCGTCCGGCCCGGACGAGGAACCGCAGCCCTTGACGGGGCCCGCGACCCCGCCCCCGGCAGAGGAACCCGACACCGCGGGGACCGACACGGCTTCGTCACGGGCCGGGGAGCCCGTCGCCGCCCCGACCCCGTCCCCGTCCCCGTCCCCGGCACAGGCGACCGAGCCCGCCGTGTCCCCGTCGCCGTCGCCGTCGTCGTCGTCCGAGGAGACCCGGACGGCCCCGACTCCGGCGGGCGAACCCACCACGCCTCCGTCCCCGGCAGATGGGACCGCCCCCGCCCCCGCCTCGGGGCCGGCCGGGGAAACCACCCCCACCCCAACCGGGGAACCCGCGGCACCCTCTACCGGTGAACCCGCGGCACCCCCTGCCGGGAAAACCACCGCACCCCCGGTCGGGGAACCCGTCGCGCCGCCCGGTGCCGACGCCGAGGCGGCCGACGAAGGCGTCGCCGTGGCCGCCGCCGTCGGGACCGTGCCGCCCGCGGTCAGGACGGAGACCGCCGTCGGCCGTGGACGCCCCAGGAAGCCGATCCTGGCGGGCGCCGCGATAGCCGGCGCGGTCCTCGTCGCCGTACCGCTGCTGCTGGCCGGCAGCGGGCGGGACGACCCCCGCGGATCCGCCGGGGGGCTCGCCGCGGGCGCCGACACGGTCCTGAACCAGGACTCCTCCCCCGCCGCCCTGGACGACTACGTGGCCGAGAAGCCCAGTCCGTCACCGGAGAAGGAGGAACCGAAGAAGAGCGGCCCCCCGAAGGCCGCCGCTCCCGTGCCCGCCGCCCCCGCGCCCGAGCCCAGCCCGAGCGACCCGCCCGAGGCGAAGCCCGAGCCGAAGCCGAAACCCAAGCCCACGGCGAGCCCGAAGCCGAACTGGAGCACCGAGACCGTCCACGCGGTCAGCGTCCTGGAGGTCAACCAGGCCTGGACCACCAACCGCATCCGCATGGTCATGCAGACCGACGGCAATCTCGTCGTCTACAACGAGGACGACAAGCCGCTCTGGGCGTCCATGACCTTCGGCGGCAACCACCGCGCGATCTTCCAGCAGGACGGGAACCTCGTCATCCACAACGGCGACGACCGTCCCATCTGGGCCTCCCGGAGCCACGGCAACGACGGCGCCCGGCTGGTCCTCCGTGCCGACGCGAAGGTGGTCATCGTGCACGACGGCAGGGTCGTCTGGTCGACCTGACACGGAGCGCCGGGCGGGGCCGTGGCCGCGCCCGGCGGTCCTGTCCAAAAGACCGTCCTGCGGGGGCGTCAGGCGTCCAGGTCGTCGGCGAAGTGGCGGTAGCCGTGCCGGTCCGTATGCATGCCCCACAGCGTGTTCGCGAGCACCGCCGGGTCCTTGCGCCGGTGGCCGGCGACGATCGCGCCGGGGATGACCAACTGCCCGACGTGGATCCCCTCGGCCGCGAGCGTGTCGTGCAGCAGACGGCCGTACGCGCTCTCGGCGGCGAAGGCGATCGAGGTACCCGCCCGGTCGGGGTGCGGGACCACCGCGGTGCCGCCGTTGACGAGCAGGACGGTGCCGCGCCCCAGAGCGCGCATGCCGGGCAGGACCTGGCGGACGGCCGTCACCGGGCCGTGGACGGAGAACTCGAGCGGGCCGAGCAGGTCCGCGGGGGTGGTCTCCAGGACCGGCCGCATGAAGTCGGGGTGCGGGATCGGGCTGTACTGCAGGATCTCGACCGTGCCGAGCGTCGTGCCCGCGGCGTCCAGTGCCGCCCGCAGTGCCTCGACGTCGCGCACGTCGGCGGCGAAGCCACGCGCGACGATCCCCTCGTCGGACAGGTCGGCGGCGAGCGCGTCGAGCCGGTGCCGACCGCGGGCGAGGAGTGCGACGGAATGACCCTCGCGGCCGAACCTGCGGGCGACGGCGGCCCCGAGACCGGGTCCCGCTCCGATGATGGCGATGGTCGTCACGGTGTGTTCCCCCCTCCAGGGTGGTGTCGGGTACTGCCCCGGACGTCGGCCGAGGCCGCCGCGCCTGCCGCCGGGCGTCCGGAGGCAGGCGCGGCGGCAGGCGGTCAGCCCTCGGCCAGCATGACGCCCTGCTGCTGCGCCGCGGCGTGGAAGTGGGGCAGCGGCAGGCCACCCTGCAGACGCAGCTCCATGAGCGTGGCCTCGACCTGGGCCGTGCCCTTCTCCAGCACGTGGTCGCGCGGCTTGCCGGTGTTCGCCCAGCGGTGCTCCTTGCCGTCGCACTCGGCACGGGAGCCGCCGATGCCGTACCGGACCGCGGGGTCCGCCTGGGTGATCGAGGAGCTGATGAAGACCGGTCCGCTGCTGCTCGCGCAGCGGTAGGTGCCGGTGAGGGTGATCGAGCCGTCGGGGCCGATCCGGCCCGCGGAGTCAACGGTGATCGAGTCCGTCGAATCCTTGGTGCCGGCCGCCGCCGACGTCGCGGGGACGGCGGCGAGCAGGGCCAGCGCGACGATGGCGACCGCGCCGAGCGCGGGGCGCTTGGACATGGGTGGACCTCCTGAGGTGGGGCTCCCACTCGTACCCGCCGCCCGCCTCCGGGGGCGTGACCGTCACTCCTTCGGTGGCGAGTCCGCCCGGCCGTGCGGGAACCGTCCGGGTGTTGTCCCCGTCTTGTCACACCTCTCGGCGGTCCGTTCCCCCGCGTTCACGGCGGGGGGATGGTGTGCGCAGGACGGATGGTCCTGCGACCGTGGAGGTGCGCCATGTGTTCCCACCAGCCCTCGTGCTCCCGGCCCGACGCCCGCGCCCCGCATGTCGTCGCCGCCCACCCCGAGCAGGGATGGAGCCTGCTGTGCAGCGGCGCGATCGTCTTCGACGACACCGGTGCGCTGCTGCCCGACGGGCGGGTGGTCGCGCCGTGGCGTCAGGGCAGCACGGCGAACCCGTCGAGCTCCACCGTCGCCGCCTCGTCCCACAGCCTGACGACCTCGACGACCGCCATCGCGGGGTAGTTCCGTCCCGCCAGGCTCCGCCAGACACGGCCGAGTTCGGGGGCGTGGGCGCGGTAGGCGGCGACGTCCGTGGCGTAGACGGTGACACGGGCGAGGTCGGCCGGGGTGCCGCCGGCGGCGCGCAGGGCGGTCAGCAGATTGCCGAGCGCCCGCTCGAACTGTTCGGGCAGGGTGTCGCCGGTGACCTTGCCGTCGCTGTCGAGGGCGGTCTGGCCGGCCAGGAAGACCAGCCGGGAGCCGGTGGCGACGACGGCGTGCGAGAAGCCGGTGGGCGGGGAGAGGTCGGGCGGGTCGATGCGCTCGGCGGTCACGGTCGGGCCTCCTGGGTGGCGTACAACTCCTTGGCGATGATGCCGCGTTGGACTTCGCTGGCCCCTTCGTAGACACGCGGGGCACGCACCTCGCGGTAGAGGTGTTCGAGCAGGTGGCCGCGGCGCAGCGCCCGCGCGCCGTGCAACTGGACCGCCGCGTCGACGACGTACTGCGCCGTCTCGGTGGCGAGCAGTTTCGCCATCGCGGCCCGCTTCGGGACATCGCCCGCGCCCTCGTCGTACGCGGTCGCCGCCGCGTACACCATCAGGCGGGCCGCCTCCGTGCGCAGGGCCATCTCGGCGACCTGGTGGGCCACGGTCTGCAGGTCCTTCAGCTTGCCGCCGAACGCGTCCCGCCGGGCGGTGTGCGCGAGGCTCGCGTCGAGTGCGGCCTGGGCCATCCCGACGGCGAAGGCGCCGACGCTGGGGCGGAACAGGTTCAGGGTGCCCATGGCGACCCGGAAGCCCCGGTCGGTCTCGCCGAGCACGTCGTCGGCGGTGACGGGCACGGCGTCGAAGCGGAGGGCGCCGATGGGGTGCGGGGAGAGCATGTCGAGGCCGGTGCCGGTGAGGCCGGGCCGGTCGGCCGGCACCAGGAAGGCGGTGACTCCGCGGGCGCCCGCGTCCGGGGTGGTCCGCGCGAAGACGGTGTAGAAGTCGGCCTCGGGGGCGTTGGAGATCCAGCACTTCTCGCCGGTGAGCCGCCAGCGCCGGGGGCCGTCGGCCCGCGCGGACAGCCCGTCGGTGGCCGCGCCGCCCGACTCACCACCCGACTCACCGCCCGACTCTCCACCCGACTCCGCGCCCGACTCCGCGCCCGACTCTCCACCCGACAAGGCGCCCGGATCGCCACCCGGCTCGGCCCGCAGGGACAGGGCCGCCGCGTCCGACCCCGCGCCCGGCTCGCTCAGGGCGAACGCCGCGACCAGGCTGCCCTCGCGCACACCGGGCAGCCAGCGCTCGCGCTGGGCCGGTGAGCCGTGGGCGTGCACCGGATGGGCGCCCAGGCCCTGGAGGGCGAGGGCGGTCTCGGCCTCGGTGCAGGCGTAGGCGAGGGACTCGCGCATCAGGCAGAGGTCGAGCGCACCGGAGGTGAACAGCCGGTCCAGGAGGCCGAGTCGGCCGAGTTCGGTGACGAGGGGGCGGTTGACGCGGCCGGGTTCGCCCTTCTCTGCCAGCGGGCGCAGCCGTTCGGCGGCGAGGGTGCGCAGTGCGGCACAGCGCGCCACCTGGTCCGGTTCGAGTGAGAATGCGGGCACTGCCGGTCCTCCCTCCGGAGCGGTCTCCCCCGACCGTATCGCGCCCCGTTGACTGCCGTCACCAACGCGATACGCTCCTTGTGCGAGCCCACCACGACGCCCACCAGGCAAGGGGGCGAACCGCCATGGACGACCGTCCGACCCGTTCCGGCCACGTCGACAGCTTCGCCCGCGACCGTCTGCCGCCCCGCGAGCAGTGGCCCGAGCTCTGCTTCGACCTGCCGGAGCTGCACTACCCCGAACGGCTGAACTGCGCCGCCGACCTCCTCGACGGCCCGCCCGACGACCGCCCCGTGTTCCGCACCCCGCAGGGCCCGGCCTGGACCTACGGCGAGCTGCGCGCCCGCGTCGACCGGCTCGCGCACGTCCTCACCGACGGCCTCGGCGTCGTCCCCGGCAACCGTGTCCTGCTGCGCGGACCGACCACGCCGTGGCTGGCGGCCTGCTGGCTGGCGGTGCTGAAGGCGGGCGCGGTCGCCGTGACCGTGCTGGCCCAGCAGCGCCCGCACGAGCTGCGGACGATCTGCGAGATCGCCCGCGTGCGGCACGCGCTGTGCGACGTCCGGGCCGTCGACGACCTCGCCAAGGCGGAGGCCCCGGGCCTGCGGATCACGACGTTCGGCGGTGACGCGCCCGACGACCTCCTCCACCTCCCGGCGCCCGCCACCCCGTACCCGGCCGTGGACACCGCCGCGGACGACGTGGCGCTGATCGCGTTCACCTCCGGCACCACCGGACGCCCGAAGGGGTGCATGCACTTCCACCGGGACGTGCTGGCGATCGCGGACACCTTCTCGCGGCATGTGCTGCGGCCGCGCGGCGACGACGTCTTCGCGGGCAGTCCCCCGCTCGGCTTCACCTTCGGGCTCGGCGGTCTGGTCGTCTTCCCGCTGCGGGCCGGCGCGAGCGCCCTGCTGCTCGAACAGGCGGGCCCGAAGCAGTTGTTGCCGGCGATCGCCGAGCACCGGGTGTCCGTGCTGTTCACCGCGCCGACGGCCTACCGGGCGATGCTCGGCGAGCTGGACGGGCACGATCTGACGTCCCTGCGGCGTTGTGTCTCGGCCGGTGAGAACCTGCCGGCGGCCACCTGGCGGGCCTGGCACGAGCGGACCGGGGTACGGGTCATCAACGGCATCGGCGCCACCGAACTGCTGCACATCTTCATCTCGGCGGCGGACGAACACATCAGACCCGGGTCCACCGGTGTGCCGGTGCCCGGGTGGCAGGCACGCGTGGTCGACGCCGAGGGGCGCGAACTGCCGGACGGCGAGCCGGGACTGCTGGCGGTGCGCGGCCCGGTCGGCTGCCGCTACCTCGCCGACCCACGGCAGCGGGAGTACGTGCGCGACGGCTGGAACATCACCGGCGACACCTACGTCCGTGAGCCCGACGGCTACTTCCGCTACGTCGCCCGCGCCGACGACATGATCATCTCGGCCGGGTACAACATCGCCGGGCCCGAGGTCGAGGACGCGTTGCTGCGCCATCCGGACGTGGTGGAGGCGGCGGTCGTCGGCCGGCCCGACGAGGCGCGCGGCATGGCGGTGGTGGCGTACGCCGTCCTGGTGGAGGGCACCGAGCGGGACGCGGAAGCGCTGCGCGCCTTCGTCAAGTCCGAGCTGGCACCGTACAAATGCCCCCGTGAGATCGTCTTCCTGGACGCCCTCCCGCGCACCGCGACCGGAAAGCTCCAGCGGTTCCGGCTGCGCAGCGGAGGCGACCGGCGGTGACCCGCACGACCTAAGATGATCAACGTGTCCGACCAGCACGCTCCCCGTTCCCTCATCGTCACGCTCTACGGCGCGTACGGCCGCTTCATGCCCGGCCCGGTGCCGGTCGCCGAACTGATCCGGCTGCTGTCCGCGGTCGGTGTGGACGCGCCCTCGGTGCGCTCGTCGGTGTCGCGCCTCAAGCGCCGCGGCCTGCTCGTCCCGGCCCGCACCGCACAGGGCGCGGCCGGGTACGAACTCTCTCCGGACGCGAGGCAGTTGCTCGACGACGGGGACCGGCGCATCTACGGATACGCGCCGCTCGAGGACGAGGGCTGGGTGCTCGCGGTGTTCTCCGTGCCGGAGTCGGAGCGGCAGAAACGGCATGTGCTGCGCTCCCGTCTGGCCGGGCTCGGCTTCGGCACGGCCGCGCCCGGCGTGTGGATCGCCCCGGCCGGACTCCACGAGGAGACCCGGCACACCTTGCGACGGCTGCGCCTGGACCCCTACGTCGACCTCTTCCGCGGCCGGCACCTCGGCTTCGCGCCGACCGCCGAGGCGGTCGCCCGCTGGTGGGACCTGGGGGCGATCGCCCAGGAGCACGAGGCGTTCCTCGACCGGCACGCGCGCGTGCTGCGCGCCTGGGAGCGGCGTACGGACACCCCGCCCGAGGACGCCTACCGGGACTACGTGCTGGCCCTGGACTCCTGGCGCCATCTGCCGTACACGGACCCCGGACTGCCGGCGGCGCTGCTGCCCGGGAACTGGCCGGGTGCGCGGTCGGCCGCGGTGTTCCGGGGACTGCACGAGCGGCTGAGGGACGCGGGCGCGGTCTTCGCCGGCCTCTGAGCGGCGCGCGCCCCGGGCTTCACCCGCTCAGCGTCAGCCGGGGTCTGGGGGCGTCGGTGCGGCCGGCGCGCGGAGGGCGGCTGCCCGCCCGGTACGGGGCCGGCCAGACGACGCCCGGACCGTCGTACCCCTGCTCGGCGGCGGCGTGCAGCGTCCAGTGCGGGTCGTACAGATGCGGGCGGCCCAGCGCGCACAGATCCGTACGGCCTGCCAGGATCAGGGAGTTGACGTCGTCCCAGGAGGAGATCGCACCGACCGCGATCACCGGGACGCCCGCCTCGTGCCGGATCCGGTCCGCGTACGGCGTCTGGTACGACCGCCCGAACTCCGGCCGCTCCTCGGCCACCACCTGCCCGGTCGACACATCGATCGCGTCGGCGCCGTGCGCGGCGAAGGCGCGGGCGACGGCGACGGCCTCCTCGGGCGTGGTGCCGCCCTCGGCCCAGTCGGTGGCCGAGATCCGCACGGTCATCGGCCGCTCCTCCGGCCACACGGCCCGTACGGCGTCGAACACCTCCAGCGGGAAGCGCAGCCGGCGCGCGAGCGAGCCGCCGTAGGCGTCGGTGCGCCGGTTGGTGAGCGGCGAGAGGAAGCCGGAAAGCAGATAGCCGTGGGCGCAGTGCAGTTCGAGCAGATCGAAGCCGGCCCGCGCGGCCCGCCAGGCGGCGGCGGTGAACTGCTCCCTTATGTCGGTGAGCTGGGCACGGGACAGCTCGCGCGGCAGCTGGCTGCCGGGCTTGTACGGCAGCGGAGAGGCGGCCACCAGCGGCCAGTTGCCCTCGGGCAGCGGCTCGTCCATGCCCTCCCACATCAGCCGGGTCGAGCCCTTGCGCCCGCTGTGGCCGAGTTGCACACCGATACCCGTGCCCGGTGCCTGGCGGTGCACGAAGTCGGTGATCCGCCGCCACGCCTCGGCCTGCTTGCCGGTGTACAGACCGGCGCAGCCGGGGGTGATCCGGCCCTCGGCGCTGACGCACACCATCTCGGTCATCACCAGCCCGGCGCCGCCCAGCGCGCGGGCGCCGAGATGGACGAGGTGGAAGTCGCCCGGGACGCCGTCGACTGCCGAGTACATGTCCATCGGCGAGACGACGACCCGGTTGCGCAGCGTCAGACCGCGCAGCCGGAACGGGGTGAACATGGGGGGTGTGCCGGGCGGGCAGCCGAACTCGCGCTCCACGGCCTCGGTGAAGCGCGCGTCGCGCAGCCGGAGGTTGTCGTGGGTGACGCGGCGGCTGCGGGTGAGCAGGTTGAAGGCGAACTGCCGTGGTCGCCCGCCGAGTTGGGACGCGAGGTTCTCGAACCACTCCAGGCTGGCCCCCGCGGCGCGCTGGGTGGAGGCGACGACGGGCCTGCGCTCCTCCTCGTAGGCGGCCAGTGCCTCGGCCAGCGTGGGGCGTTCCTCCAGGCAGGCCGCGAGGGCGAGGGCGTCCTCGACGGCGAGCTTGGTGCCGGAGCCGATGGAGAAGTGGGCGGTGTGCGCGGCGTCGCCGAGCAGGACGACGTTGCCGTGGGACCAGCGGTCGTTGACGACCGTGCGGAACGTGGTCCAGGACGGGTTGTTGGACCGCAGCGGGCGCCCGCCGAGCGCGTCCGAGAAGATCTTGGCGCAGCGTTCGATCGACTCCTGCTCGCCGAGTTCGTCGAAACCGGCCGCGAGCCAGACCTCCTCGCGCATCTCGACGATCACGGTGGAGGCGCCGGGGCCGTAGGGGTAGCCGTGCAGTTGCATCACGCCGTGCTCGGTCTCGGCGATCTCGAAGCGGAAGGCGTCGAAGGCGAAGTCGGCGGCGAGCCAGATGTACCGGCAGCGGTGCGGGGTGATGTGCGGCCCGAACACGTCGGCGTGCGCCTCGCGGGTGGCGCTGTGCACCCCGTCGGCGGCGACGACGAGGTCGTACGAGGACGCGAGCGAGGCCGTTGCCGGAGCCTCGGTGCGGAAGCGGAGCTCGACGCCGAGCTCGCGGCAGCGGTCGTGCAGGATCTCCAGGAGCTCCCTGCGGCCGAGGGCGGCGAAGCCGTGCCCGGAGGACGTGTGGTGCTCTCCCCGGTGGACGATGTCGATGTCGTCCCAGCGGACGAAGTGCCGCTGCAGGGCGTCGTACACGACGGGGTCGGCGTGCTGGATGCCGCCGAGGGTCTCGTCGGAGAGGACCACGCCGAAGCCGAAGGTGTCCTCGGGGGCGTTGCGTTCCCAGAGTGTGATCTCGCGGGCGGGGTCGAGGCGTTTCAGCAGGGCGGCGGCGTACAGGCCGCCGGGGCCGCCGCCGACGATCGCGATGCGCGCGGTTCCCCGCGCCCCTGAGCCGGGCATGCTCACCGTCCCTGCCACTTCGGCGGGCGCTTCTCCGAGAAGGCCGCGTGGAACTCCGCGTAGTCCTCGCCGTTCATGAGGAGCGCCTGCGTCGAGGCGTCCAGTTCGACCGAGGCCGCCAGCGGCATGTCCAGTTCGGCCGTCAGCAGGGCCTTCGTCTGGGCATGGGCCAGCGCCGGGCCGTCGGCCAGGCGGCGGGCCAGCCGCTGGGCGGCCTCGTCGGCCCGGCCCTCGTCGGTCATCTCGCTGATCAGTCCGATGCGCTCCGCCTCGGGTGCCCGGACCGGTTCGCCGAGCATCAGCAGACGGGTCGCGTGGCCCAGGCCGACCACCCGGGGCAGCAGATAGGCGGCGCCCATGTCGCCGCCGGACAGACCGACCCGGGTGAAGAGGAACGCGAAGCGGGAGGAGGGGTCCGCGACCCGGAAGTCGGCGGCGAGCGCCAGGACCGCCCCGGCGCCCGCCGCCACGCCGTGCACCGCCGCGATCACCGGGAACGGGCACTCCCGGAGGGCGCGGACCACCTGGCCCGTCATCCGGTTGAAGTCGAGGAGCTCGGCCGTGTCCATGGAGAGGGTGGCGCCGATGATCTCGTCGACGTCCCCGCCCGAGCAGAAGCCGCGCCCCTCGCCGGCCAGTACCAGGGCGCGCACGGACCGCTCCCGCGACAGCTCGGCGAGCAGGTCGCGCAGGTCGGCGTAGGCACCGAAGGTGAGGGCGTTGAGCTTGTCCGGGCGGGCCAGTGTGACCGTGGCGACCCCGTCGGCCCGGTCGACGCGCAGATGGCGCCAGGGCGAGGTGGGGGCGGCGGAGCCGGTGAAAGGACTCATGGGGTGCGGCCTCCTCGGGCGGGCACTGCCTCACTGACCTCTACCCCCCGACGTTATCACTCATTCGTGACTGTCGTCAGGACTGCGCGATAGAAGGAACGAGGACATGTGGCCTGGTCACACGGGTGCGGCCGGGTCACAGAAGTCACCGGACATCAATAACGCGGTAACAGCGGGAGCATCCGTGCAATCCCGTCCGTTCAGCGGGGTAAGCCGCAGTCACGGGGCCTCGGTCCCGGGCGGTGCCCGTCGTGAGACTTCGCCGAGCGGCGCCGTACCCTTTCTACGGTTGAACGCGGGACGACCTGAGATCTCGGCATTCAGGAGATGCCCGCACCATGAACGGACTGGCCTTGCACGATCGCCCCTCAGCCCCCGCCTCCTGGCGCATAGCACTGCCGCATTCCGTGGCGGCCGTGCCCGTGGCCCGCGCGCTGGTCCGTACGGCGCTCGCGGAGCTTCACCACGGCGCCGACAGCGACACCGCCGAGCTGCTCACCGCCGAGCTGGTGGCCAACGCGGTGGAGCACACCACGGGCGACGCCCCGATAGAGCTGGTCGTGGAGCTGCTGCCGAGCGGCTGCAAGGTCGAGGTGCACGACCCCGACCCCGCGCCGCCCGCCCACCTCACCCGGCCCGCCGAGCGCGAGCCCGACCCCTGGCAGGAACACGGGCGCGGCCTGCTGCTGATCCGCACGCTGAGCGCGTCCTGCGGTCACCGCCCCACCGAGTCCGGCAAGGCGGTGTGGTTCAGACTCCCTGTCGTACCGCGTCAGCGGCAGCCTCACCACCGGCCGCGTCCGGCGTAGCGATCCGCGCCGGGCGCGACTCGCGGCGCCCGTGGCCGAGGTGGACGAGCAGTCCCCGGGAGACGGCTCAGCCGAGGGTGGCGACCAGGACCGCCTTGATGGTGTGCAGCCGGTTCTCCGCCTGGTCGAAGACCACCGAGTGGGCCGACTCGAAGACCTCGTCGCTGACCTCCAGGTAGTCCCGGCCGTGCCGGGCGTGGATCTCGCGGCCGACCTCGGTACCGAGGTCGTGGAAGGCGGGCAGGCAGTGCAGGAACTTCACGTCCGGGTCGCCGGTGGCGCGCAGCACGTCCATGGTCACGGCGTACGGGGCGAGCGCGGTGATCCGCTCTTCCCAGACCTCCTTGGGCTCGCCCATGGAGACCCAGACGTCCGTGGCGACGAAGTGGGCGCCGAGGACGCCCTCGGACAGGTCCTCGGTGAGCGTGATCCGCGCACCGCTGGTGGCCGCCAGCGCGCGGGCCCGGTCGACGACCTCCTGGGCCGGCCAGTAGGACCTGGGCGCGACGATCCGGACGTCCATGCCGAGCAGGGCACCGGTGACCAGGTAGGAGTTGCCCATGTTGAAACGGGCGTCGCCGAGGTAGGCGAAGGTGGTCTCCGTCAGCGGACCGGCGCCGTGCTCGGTCATGGTGAGGACGTCGGCGAGCATCTGGGTGGGGTGCCAGTCGTCGGTGAGGCCGTTGAGGACGGGCACGCCGGCGTACGCGGCCAGTTCCTCCACCTTGGCCTGGCTGTCCCCCCGGTACTCGATCGCGTCGTACATCCGGCCGAGCACACGGGCGGTGTCCTTCACCGACTCCTTGTGCCCCATCTGAGAACCGGACGGGTCGAGGTACGTCGTCGAGGCGCCCTGGTCGGCCGCCGCCACCTCGAACGCGCAGCGGGTGCGGGTCGACGTCTTCTCGAAGATCAGCGCGATGTTGCGGCCGCGCAGATACCGGGTCTCGGCCCCGGCCTTCTTGGCGGCCTTCAGCTCCGCGGCCAGCTCGACCAAGCCCAGGAACTCCCGCTCGGTGAAGTCCAGCTCCTTGAGGAAGTGGCGGCCCGCGAGGGCGGCCGGGACTGTCGCCATGAGGTGCGCTCCAGAAGGACGGGGGCAGGGACAGGAAGCGAAAGTCTATACGAAGTTCTGAATTTCTATACAGTCTCGCGGCCCTGTCCGCACGGGCCCGTACAGCACGGCCCCGGACAGCACGGCCCCGCTACACGGCGTCGCGCTGCACGGGGCAGCTCATGCAGCGTGGCCCCCCTCTTCCCCGCCCCAGCTCGCTGCCCGGGATCTCGATCACCTCGATGCCCTGCTTGCGCAGATGGGTGTTGGTGGTCGCGTTGCGTTCGTAGGCGACGACCACGCCGGGTTCGACGGCGAGCACGTTGCAGCCGTCGTCCCACTGCTCCCGCTCGGCCGCGTGCACGTCCTGGGTGGCGGTCAGGACCCTGATCTCGCTCAGCCCGAGAGCGGCGGCGATCGCGCGGTGCATGTGCTCCGGCGGGTGGTCGGTGACCTTCAGCTCCTTCTCGCCCACGCCCGGCTCGATGGTGTACGAGCGGAGCATCCCGAGCCCGGCGTACTGGGTGAACACATCACGGTCGACCATGGTCATCACCGTGTCGAGATGCATCAGGGCGCGCCGCTTGGGCAGGTCGAGGGCCACGATCGTCTCCGCGGAGCCCGCGGCGAACAGCTTGTGCGCCAGCATCTCGACGGCCTGCGGGGTGGTCCGCTCGCTCATGCCGATGAGCACCGCGCCGTTGCCGATCACGAGCACGTCCCCGCCCTCGATGGTCGACGGGTAGTCGGCCTGCCCCTGCGACCAGAGGTGGAACCTTTCGTCACGGAACAGCGGGTGGTGCCGGTAGATCGCCTCGAAGTGCACGGTCTCGCGCTGCCGGGCGGGCCAGCGCATCGCGTTGATGGAGACGCCGTCGTAGATCCAGGCGGAGGTGTCGCGGGTGAAGAGGTGGTTCGGCAGCGGTTCGAGCAGGAAGTCGTCGAGGTCCATGACGTGGAAGCGCACCGATGTGGGCTCCGCGTGCGCGTCCAGGAACTCCCGTTTCGTCATCCCGCCGACCAGCGCCTCCGCCAGCTCCCGCGTGGGCAGCGCCTCGAAGGACGCCCGGAGGTGGTCCGTGGCCAGCGGGCCGTACTCCTTCTCGTCGAAGACCCTGTCCAGTACGAGCGTGCGGGCCTCCGGGATCTCCAGGGCCTCGACGAGCAGGTCGCCGAACAGGTGGACGGTGACACCGCGGTCACGCAGCACGTCGGCGAACCCGTCGTGCTCGGCGCGCGCCCGGCGCACCCAGAGGACGTCGTCGAAGAGGAGGGCGTCCTTGTTGCTGGGGGTGAGCCTTTTGAGCTCTAGATCCGGCCGGTGAAGGATGACGCGGCGCAGCCGCCCGGCCTCGGAGTCGACATGGAATCCCATGCCTCCATCCTGACCTTTCGCTCTCCTGTTCACCCCCTCTTTCGGCAGGTCGCCCGCACAGCAGGGAGCCGGACCGCGCCCGGGGCGCGGTCCGGCTCGCCGGCGGGCGCGGCTGCCTTGGCTAGAGCCGCGGGTCCACCGGCTCCGACTCCAGGGCCAGCACCCCGAACACGGCCTCGTGCACCCGCCACAGCGGCTCGCCCTCGGCCAGCCGGTCGAGGGCCTCCAGGCCGAGCGCGTACTCCCGCAGCGCCAGCGACCGCTTGTGGTTCAGGAACCGCGAGCGCAGCCGGGCCAGGTTGTCCGGGCGGGTGTACTCGGGGCCGTAGATGATCCGCAGGTACTCACGGCCCCGGCACTTGATGCCGGGCTGCACCAGACGTCCCTGCGCGTCGCGCACCACGGCGCCGACCGGCTTGACGACCATGCCCTCGCCGCCCCGGCCGGTCATCTCCAGCCACCAGTCGACGCCGGCCCGCACCGACTCCGGGTCGCCGGTGTCGACGTACAGCCGCCGGGTGGTCCGGAGCAGTCCGGTGCCGTCGTGCTCGACGAGGCGGTCGAGCAGGGCGAGTTGCCCGTCGTGCGGCAGGTCGGCGAGGCTGCGGCCCTGCACGGCCAGGATCTGGAACGGGGCGAGGCGTACGCCGTCCAGACCGTCGGTGGGCCAGCAGTAGCGCCGGTACGCCTCGGTGAACGACGCGGCGTCGGACGACCGCTCCCGCTGGCGCTCCAGCAGGGCTCCGACGTCGACACCACGTGCCGCGGCCCCCTCCAGCGCGGCCAGCGCGCCCGGGAACACCGCCCCGGAGGCGGCGCCGACCGCCGCGTACTGACTGCGAAGCAGCCCGGACGCCTTCACCGACCACGGCATGAGTTCCGCGTCGAGAAGCAGCCAGTCGGTGGCGAGCTCCTCGAAGAGACCCGCCGCTTCGGCCGCCTCCCGGAGCCGTCCGAGGACCTCCTCGGTGACCGACCCGTCGTCGAAGAAGGGGCGGCCGGTGCGGGTGTAGAGCGAGCCTGTGGGGCCGTCCACCCCGAACCGCTTCCGGGCCGCCTCCGCGTCGCGGCACACCAGCGCCACCGCCCGCGAGCCCATGTGCTTCTCCTCGCACACGACGCGCGCGACACCGTCGTTCGCGTACTGCGCGAAGGCCTCCGCGGGGTGCTCCAGGTAGCCCTCCACGTGCGAGGTGGCCGTCGGCGCCATCGTCGGCGGGAGGTACGGCAGCAGCCTCGGGTCGACCGCGAAGCGGCTCATGACCTCCAAGGCCGCCGCCGCGTTCTCCTCGCGCACCGCGATCCGCCCGGCGTGCCGGGTCTCCACGACCCGCCGGCCGTGCACGTCCGTCAGAGCCAGCGGGCGGCCGTCCTGCCCGCCCGGCGCCTCGCTCCGCAGCGGCTTGGCCGGTTCGTACCAGACCCGCTCGGCCGGTACGTCGACCAGTTCCCGCTCCGGCCAGCGCAGCGCGGTGAGCTTGCCGCCGAAGACGGCCCCGGTGTCCAGGCAGATGGTGTTGTTGAGCCAGGTGGCCTCCGGGACCGGGGTGTGGCCGTAGACGACGGCCGCACGGCCGCGGTAGTCCTCCGCCCACGGGTAGCGCACCGGCAGCCCGAACTCGTCGGTCTCGCCCGTCGTGTCGCCGTACAGGGCGTGGCTGCGGACCCGGCCGGAGGTGCGGCCGTGGTACTTCTCCGGCAGCCCCGCGTGGCAGACGACCAGCTTGCCGCCGTCGAGGACGTAGTGGCTGACCAGTCCGTCGATGAACTCCCGTACCTCCTTCTTGAACTCCTCGCTCTCGTCCTCCATCTGCGCGACCGTCTCCGCGAGGCCGTGCGTCTGCTGGACCTTGCGGCCGCGCAGATACCGTCCGTACTTGTTCTCGTGGTTGCCGGGCACGCAGAGGGCGTTGCCGGACTTCACCATCGCCATCACGCGGCGCAGCACACCCGGGCTGTCCGGGCCGCGGTCGACGAGGTCACCGACGAAGACCGCCGTCCGGCCGTCGGGGTGGACGCCGTCGGCGTACCCCAGCCTGCCGAGCAGCGCCTCCAGTTCGGCGGCGCAGCCGTGGATGTCGCCGACGATGTCGAAGGGGCCGGTGAGGTGGGTGAGGTCGTTGAAGCGCTTCTCCGTGACGACGGTGGCGCTGTCGACCTCCGCCGTCCCGCGCAGGACGTGCACCTTGCGGAAGCCCTCGCGCTCCAGGTGGCGCAGGGAGCGGCGGAGTTCGCGGATGTGCCGCTGGATCACCCGGCGCGGCATGTCGGCCCGGTCGGAGCGGGCCGCGTTGCGCTCGGCGCACACCTCCTCGGGCACGTCCAGCACGATGGCGATGGGGAGCACGTCGTACTTCCTTGCCAGCTCCACCAGTTGCCGCCGCGCGTCCGGCTGGACGCTGGTCGCGTCGACGACCGTGCGGCGGCCGGCGGCGAGGCGCTTGCCAGCGATGTAGTGCAGGACGTCGAAGGCGTCCCGGGTGGCGCTCTGGTCGTTCTGGTCGTCGGAGACCAGGCCCCGGCAGAAGTCCGAGGAGATCACCTCGGTGGGCTTGAAGTGCTTGCGGGCGAACGTGGACTTGCCGGAGCCGGAGGCACCGACGAGGACCACGAGGGAGAGGTCGGTGACGGGCAGGGCGCGCCCCACGGTGTCGGCGGTCATGCGGACTTCTCCTCCTTCGTGGTGCCGGTGCCGGCCGCGCCCAGGGAGAACACGGCCATCTGGGTGGGCGGTCCCACCTCGGGGTCGTCGGGCCCGACCGGCCGGAAGTCGACCTCGTACCCGTACCGTTCGGCGACGGAGCGGGCCCACTGCCGGAACTCGGCGCGGGTCCACTCGAAGCGGTGGTCGCCGTGCCGGACGTGCCCGGCCGGGAGGGTCTCCCAGCGGACGTTGTACTCGACGTTCGGGGTGGTCACGAGGACCGTGCGGGGGCGTGCGGCGCCGAACACCGCATACTCCAGGGCCGGCAGCCGGGGCAGGTCGAGGTGCTCGATCACCTCGCTGAGCACGGCGGCGTCGTAGCCCCCCAGCCGGTTGTCGGTGTAGGCGAGCGAGCCCTGGAACAGCTTCACGCGCGCGGCCTGCCGCTCACCCATGCGGTCCAGCTTCAGCCGCCGCGAGGCGATGGTCAGCGCCCGCATCGACACGTCGACACCGACGATCTCGGTGAAGCGCACGTCCTTCAGCAGCGCCTGCACCAACTGGCCCTGTCCGCAGCCGAGGTCGAGGACCCGGGCGGCACCGGACTCCTGGAGCGCCGCCAGGATCGCCTCGCGGCGCTGCACGGCGAGCGGCGTGGGCCTCTCGGCCTCCTCCGTCTCCGCCTCGACCGCGTTGTCGACGGCCTCGACCTCGCTGTCGTCGGTCTCGGCGAGGCGCACCAGTTCGAGCCGCTCCCTCGCCTGCCGGGTCAGGGTCCAGCGGCGCGAGAGGTAGCGGCGGACGATCAGCTCCTGCTCCGGGTGGTCGGGCAGCCAGCCCTCACCGGCCCTCAGCAGCTTGTCGACCTCGTCGGAGGCGACCCAGTAGTGCTTGGCGTCGTCGAGGACGGGGAGCAGGACGTACAGGTGGCGCAGGGCGGCGGCGAGGGTCAGCGCCTCGGACTCCAGCACCAGCCGCACGTACCGCGAGTCGCCCCACTGCGGGAACTCGGTGTCCAGCGGCACCGGATCGGCCGTCACCGTCCACCCGAGCGGCTCGAACAGCCCGCGCACCAGGGCGGGACCGCCGCGAGCCGGCAGCGCGGGTATCTCGATCCGCAGCGGGAGCGGCTCGGCGGCACGCTCGGGCCGGGCGGCGCACACTCCGCGCATCGCGCTGGAGAAGACGGCGCTCAGCGCGACGGCGAGCAGCGAGGAGGCCGCGTACGGGCGGTCGTTGACGTACTGCGCCAGGGCCGCGTCGGGTGCGCCGCCCCGGCCCTTGGCCTTGCCGCGCCGGACCAGTGCCACCGCGTCCACCTCCAGCAGCAGCGCCGCCGTGCAGCGCTCGGCGTCGGCCTCGGGGTAGAGGACGTGCGCCGTGCCGTAGGAGGTGGAGAACACCTGCGCGTTGTCGGGATGCTTGTGCAGCAGGAATCCGAGGTCGGTCGCGGGGCGTTCTCGGGTACCGGTGGTACTGATCGTCAGGAACACGGTCGTTGCCTCGAAGGGGTCTGAAATGCGGGTGTGCGGACCCGCGGGACCCTGCCAACGTACCCACAACAACGCCCGGCCACCTGGCATTTTTCCGCTCGGCCCGAATGCGGCTGTGACAGGGCTGTGACCGGAGGAGTGGCTTCCGCCACAGCTCCACGTGGCCGGTGCTGGTCGACTCGGCGGATGCGTCCCCTCCTCCCCGTCTGCGCCCTGCTGCTGCTCACGGCGTGCGTCGCCCAGCACCCCGGTTCGGGCTCCGTCTGCGCGGCCGACCCCTCGTGGACGGAGCGGGACGGGGTCAGGATCACGGGCCTGAGCGGCGCCGCCTGCGACCGCGTCGAGTTCGAGGTCGACCACGAGGGGGCCGAGGCCTTCACGTACTTCGTCTCCCTGACCTTCACCTCGGAGACCGGGGCCGCGATGTCCACCGTGCGGGAGACCGTGGAGGCGGTCGGGCGGGGGCACCCGGTGCGGCGGACCGTCACCATGACCGCCGGGGAGCGCGTGTCGCTGACCAAGGTCAGGAGCGTTCCTGCCGACGAGGCCCCCTCGCAGGCGGGCCCGTGCCCGGCCTCGGGGGTAAGGCTCTACGCCGATCAGGGCGACGCCGCGATGGGGCTGCGGGTCGTGGGACTGCACCTGGAGAACTGCGGCACCGAGTCGTACGCGCTCGACGGCTACCCCGAACTCCAGATCCTCGACGAGGAGCACGAGGTGGTCGAGGGGGTGCGCGTCCTCGAGGGCGGGGACGCCATCGCCACCGGCACGGGGGCCGACGCCCCGCCGCGGCCGTTGACCCTGGCACCCGGCGAACGCGCCTGGGCAGGGCTGGTCTGGCGCAACACCACGGAGTCCGGCGAGGCCGTGAACGCCCCCTACGTACGGACCTGGGCGCAGCCCGGTGCCGCGCCCGTGACGGTGGTCCCGGAGCTGGACCTGGGGACGACGGGAAAGCTCGGGATCGGCGCGTGGCAGAAGGACGAACAGGGGCAGCGGCCGGAAGGGCCGGTGAACTGATGGGCGGCGGACTCCTCCTGCTGCTGGTCCTCGTCATCGGCGCCGTCACCGCGTTCGGCCTGTCCGGCTACGGCTTCGGCACCCTCTCGGCACACGGCGTGCGCCGGGCGGACCGCGTGACGCGGTTGCGCTCCCTGGCCGCCCTCGCGGGGGCAGCGGCCGCCGCCGTGTACACCTGGGGCGCGCTGCACGTGCTGGGCGCCTACCTGGAGGTGAAGGACGGCGGTGCGGGCTCGGCACCCGCCCGGCCCTGCCTCGCCGCCGGGGGGCCGGAGAAGGCCGCCGTGACCCTGGACGTCGACGTGCAGGTGATCCCCGTCCGGCTGGTCTGCCGCACGAGGACGGGCGAGAGCTACCCGGCCGGCGTGCCGGGCCACATCAACCCCGCCGCCGCGTTCCTCGCCCTGTCCGCCGCCCTGCTCGCCGTCGGCGCGGGGTACGCGTCCGAGCTGAAGGCGCGCGAGCGGGGGCGGAGCGGATGAGGGACGCGGCCGCCGGGCGGACGTCCTCGTGCGTTACGGCAGCTGCGCCTGGACCCGGTCGGAGATCAGCTCCAGGTGGTCCAGGTCGGTGAGGTCGAGGATCTGGAGGTAGAACCGCCGGGAGCCGATCTCGGCGTAGCGGCCGATCTTGTCGACGACCTCGGCGGGGGAACCGGCCAGGCCGTTGAGCTTCAGCTCGTCGACCTCGCGGCCGATCGCGGCGGCGCGGCGGGCGACCTCCCGCTCGTCCCTGCCGACGCAGACGACGAGGGCGTTGGAGAAGACGAGGTCGTCGGCCTTGCGTCCGGCCTCCTCGGCGGCGGCGCGGACCCTGCCGAACTGGCGGTCGCTGTCCTCGGCGGAGGCGAACGGCATGTTGAACTCGTCGGCGTACTTCGCGGCCAGCCTGGGCGTGCGGGTCGCGCCGTGGCCGCCGACGAGGACGGGGATCTTCGGCTGGGTGGGCTTGGGCAGCGCGGGCGAGTCCTTGAGCTGGTAGTACGTGCCGTGGAAGTCGAAGGTACGGCCGGACTCCGTGGCCCACAGCCCCGTGATGATCTCCAGCTGCTCCTCCAGACGGCCGATCTTCTCCTTCGGGAAGGGAATGCCGTACGCGGTGTGCTCCTCCTCGAACCAGCCCGCGCCGAGGCCGAGTTCGACCCGGCCGCCGGACATCTGGTCGACCTGCGCGACCTGGATGGCGAGCACGCCGGGCAGCCGGAAGGTGCCGGCGGTCATCAGGGTGCCGAGCCGGATGCGCTGGGTCTCGCGGGCCAGCCCGGCAAGGGTGATCCAGGCGTCCGTGGGGCCGGGCAGGCCGTCCACGGAGCCCATCTTCAGATAGTGGTCGGAGCGGAAGAAGGCGTCGAAGCCCAGGTCCTCGGTGGCCTTCGCGACGGTGAGCAGGGTGTCGTAGGTCGCCCCCTGCTGGGGCTCGGTGAAGATTCGAAGATCCATGATTCCATCCTGCCTGCTCGGGCACCGGCGCAGCGCATAGTTCTGGGCGCCGTCGCATAGATCTGGGCGCCGTCGCGTCGATCGGGCCGCCGTCGCGCGGGGCGTGGCCGGGTCCCCGCCGAGGGTGAAATACGTCAACGCCACGCACGGGGCCGCGCCCGCGCCAGTGACCGGCCCCGACGGTGATCGTTGGCTCGGGCGGAGCCGGACGCCCGGCGCCCGCACCGGCCGGCCGATGCCGGAGCGACACCCGTATCGGCCCTCCCCGGGGGCCAGGGCCGAGGAGGCCGACATGTCCGAGGAGACCGTGCCGCAGCAGGGCGGGTCCGAGTCCCGGCCGAAGGGGTTGCTGCAGCAGATGGAGGAACTCATGGCGGCGCTGAACGCGGACCTGTCGGCCCTCGACGCGGACCTCCAGGCCGCCGGCACGAAGCGCAGGGCCGATCCGCCGGAGGGTCCGGAAGGCGCCTGAACACCACCGGCGAGGGGCGGCTTCGCCCGACGGGAGAACGGCGGTGCGACGCGCCGCTCACCGGAACGCGGCAGTCACCCGGGCCTCGGCCACCGACACCCGGCCGTCCGCCGGGAGCACGACGCGGGCTCGTGCCGTCACGGCGTCGAAGAGGGGCCAGGCGTCCACCCGCGCCGTGCCCCGGGTGGGGAACAGGCCCCGCGCCAAGGACTCGTCCAGCAACGCCCGCACGTTGCCCGCTTCGTAGAGGTTCAGGTACTCCCGGTCCGGCAGGCGTATCGCCGCGCCCTCGTCGAAGTAGCCGTCGGCGACGACCCGGTCTCGCCCCGGCCGGAACACCAGGCGCAGACAGGCGCCGCCTTCGAGCCGCCACAGCGTCACCGTGCTGCGGCACCCGGGGTAGCCCCGCACCCGGTCGTGCCGGTGGCCGAAGCACCAGCCGTATGCCACGCCGTCCGCCATCAGGCGGCGGACCCTGCGTCTGGTCCCCACGGCCACACTGTAGGGCCCGTCGAGCCTCAGCCCGCCTCCCGTGCGGGCACCGCCTGTTCTCGGGCGGCCAGCTTGCGGAGCATTTCCCGCACCCGGTCCCGCGACTCGTCCGCCGCGTCGATGGCCTCCATGCACTGCCAGTACGTCCCGTCGTCGGGGGCGGCGCAGGTGATACCGACCAGGGCGATGCCCACCTCGCCGAGCAGGCTGCCCAGGTGGAGCAGGGCCTGGCGGGCGTCGCCCAGCTCGGTGAGCTGGGCCGCGCGCAGCTCACCGGGGGCCAGCTGAGGTGCGTCCAGCACGCCGCAGCCGCGGCCCGCCAGCTCGGTCAACCCCAGTGCCTCACCCCGTAGTTCGGGGGGGCCGAAGACGGCGAGGCGGCTGCCGATCGCCTGGGCGAGGGACTGCGCCTGCCACACCTCCGTCATGATCTCGGAGACCTCGCCGCCTCCTGTCAGGGCACGCCTGCTCGTCAGGATGAGCCGCACCGCGTCCATGCGCTGCCCCCGTCTGTCCCGACGCGCTCTGTCCGCACGTCTGACCGAACTCCCTTGTTCACTACCCAGCGTGAGGGCGCCTGAGACGAAAAGCCAGCGGACGACCGAAATCTGTGGACACAATTCGGATTCAGTTCGGAATTCATATACGTAGCGTGAAAGCGGACCGCCGCCCTCCCATGAGCGGACCGACGCGTCCCGCCAGAAGCTCACGGCCCTTCCGGCACCGGGAACCTCTCCTCGTTGCGGTCGATCTTCGCCGCGAGCGCGGCCAGCGGGTCGACCCCGAGCACCTCGCACAGCTGGAGCAGATACGCGAGGACGTCGGCGACCTCGTCCCTGACCCGATGCGCGGCGTCGGCGTCACCCATCACCCGCGCCGACTCCTCGGGAGTCAACCACTGGAAGATCTCCTGGAGTTCGGACGCCTCGACACTGAGCGCGGCGACGAGGTTCTTGGGCGTGTGGTACGGCTGCCAGTGGCGCGCCGCGGCGAACGCCACCACCCGGCGCTGAAGGGCGGCGAGATCCGGCGGTCCGGGATGTTCCGAGGGTGCTGTCACGGCTTCAGGTGTACCACCGTGATCCCGTCCTCCGCCGCCGCCCACGACGCGTCGCTCACCGTGCCGACCCAGCGGATGTGCCCCCGCTCCCCCATCCGGGCCGCCAGCCGCAGCAGTTCGGTGCGCTGCGGCACGTCGAGCGCGCGGTCGAAGCCGTCGGCCAGCACCGTGAGCGTCTGGAGCGCGGCGGGCACCTCCGCGACCGGGTCGACCTCCAGGACGCCGGGCCCGGTGAGCAGCACCAGAGCGAGCGCCAGATACCTCAACTCCCCGTCCCCCAGCCGCCCGAAGCCGGTCCGGTACCCGTCACCCCGGTCGAGGCTCCCCTGGATCGTGCCGTCGGCGCCCGCCTCGGCGAGCACGTCCGTGACGTTCCCGGCGCAGCCGGCCCGCACGGCCGCGACGAACAGTCCGTGCCGTCGCGCGCACTCCTCGCGGGTGCGCGCGAGGACGCCCGCGAGGTTGCCGCAGCCGCCGAGAAGGCGCCCGGCGCCGGCCGGCGCCGGGCCGCGCATCCGCTCCGGCAGCGGATCGCAGACGAACACCGACCGCAGCGCCACCACCATCTGCTCCGCGGCGGCGAGCACCTGCCGCTGCCCGTGGGTCCTGCCGGCCACCCGCAACGGCAGCAGCGCGGTGCCGAGCCGGTCGTCGGGCAGCGGCGCCCGCGTCACGGGCACCGAGCCCCCGTTGTGCCACGCGGCCTGCACGGCAGGCCGTCCCGGGTCGCGCAGCGCCGTCTCCAGCAGGACCACGGACCCGGACGTCAACCGCTCGCCGACAACCCGCAGTTCGGGCTCGGCCTGGACGGCGACGTCGAGTCGTACCGGGCCCGCGGGGCCGTTCGCCGTACAGCCGATCCGGAATCCGCGCCGTTGCTGGGCGTCCGGCCGTGCCCCCTCCGGCACACAGGCGGCCGGGTCCGGGAACACCTCCCCGAGCGCGGCCCCGCCGCCGAGCCGGGCCAGCGCCTCGTAGGCCCGCAGCGCGGTCGTCTTGCCGGAGCCGCTCGGCCCGGCGAGCACCGTGCACGGACCGAGCGGGAACCGGGCGCCGCGGTGCCCGGCGAACGCGGACAGCCGCAGCTCCGTGACGCAGGGCCGCTCCGGACATGCCGGGGCGGACGAGGAGGGAGTCGTGGGGGACGGGGTGCTCTCAGTCGCGGCCATGTCCGGACCGTAGGAGACGGCGCGACGGCCGAACCGTTCCGCCCGGCGGACCTTCCTACGATCGGGCGACGCCGGCCCGCGCCCACGCCCCTGGCGAACGCCCCCCTGGCCCCGTCTACATGCCCGGCCCTCCCGTGGCACCCTCCATCAGTCCCTGGACCTCGGTCCCGGGCGGGGTCAGCAGGAACACGTTGCGGTCCACCCGGTGCATCCCGCTGGCCCGGCCGAAGACGACGCCGGTGCTGAAGTCCAGGACCCGTTTGGCGACGTCGGTCTCGGCGCCCGAGAGGTCGAGCAGGACCGGGATGCCGGCCATCAGGGTCTCGGCGACCTCACGGGCGTCCGCGAAGACGTTGACCCGCAGCACGACGAAACGGCGGCGGGCCTCCGTCGGCGCCTCCGGCAGGGCACGGTGGCCCACCGCGGACGGCCAGGCGTCGCGTCCCCGCAACGGCACGACCTGGGCGAGCCCTTCCCACTGTTCATCGGTGACGTCGTGGCGGTTCACCGGCTCCCCCGATCTGCCTCGCACTCATCGCCTGCACCGACCAATTCTTACGCCATGTCACCCGTTCGGCCGAACAGCGACACGGTCGGCGAGGTCGAAGCAGCCGCTTCACGGCCCGCTGCCGGGACTCGGCGGGGACGAAGGCGATGGGGTGAGGACGAGGGACGCCGGCGCCCTCGGGTGCGGCGGGCCGTTGTCAGTGGCCGGGACTAGGGTGCGAAGCAATGACCGTCCGCCCTCTCGGGAGGTTCTCATGGCTTCGCGGCTCAATCCCTATCTCGTCTTCGACGGCGACGCCCGCCAGGCGCTGGAGTTCTACGAGGAGGTCTTCGGCGGCACCCTCGCGGTCAGCACGTACGCCGACCTCGGCGGCCAGTCCGGCCCCGCCGACGCCGACAAGGTCATGCACGGCATGCTGGAGACGCCGAGCGGTTTCACGCTGATGTGCGCGGACACCCCGCCCGGCGAGGAGTACAGCCGCGGCAACGCGTACTCGATCAGCCTGAGCGGCGAGGACGAGTCCGAACTGCGGGGCTACTGGGAGAAGTTGTCGGCCGGTGGCACGGTCACCGTGCCGATCGAGAAGCAGATGTGGGGTGACGTCTTCGGCATGTGCCAGGACCGCTTCGGCATCGCATGGATGGTCAACATCAGCGGGCAGCAGGGCTGAGCGGACCGCGCGCGGGCACGCACGCACAACACCGGGGCCGCACGGGACGAGCGGGCGGGGTGGTCCCGGCGGCGGCGCCCCTCCCGGCTCCGGACGGCGATCCGCCGGACGGCGATCCGCCGGACGGCGTGGGCAGGGATGTGGCTCTTTCCGCCTTGACTGCGGGGGAAGCGATCGGGTGCACCGGATCCCGGTGAGCGGAGGACGTCCGGTGCCTGCGCGACAGGGCGCGGAGGTGATCGCCTGCGGGCCGGCGGGCTCACGCGGTACGGCCCTGGGAGACGTGGGGTACCCCGAGCGGCGAAGCCCTGCGCAAGTGTGGTCGAGGTCTCGGCCGGACGCCCGTCGCCGCGAGGCCGAGCGGGGACGCCGGAGGACCCGGCGCCGAGGCACGTTTCCTCAGGTGGTGCCGCGCCCGATCGCACCGCGCACCGCGTAGGCGACGGCGCCGACGGCCAGCACGGCCGCTCCGGAGATCACCGAGGAGAGCGGCAGGGCGAACGCCAGAACGAGACAGCCGGCCAGCCCGACCACCGGGATCGCGGGGTGCGGGCGGCCCTCCGCCGGGGTCAGGGTCCAGGCGGACGCGTTGGCGACGGCGTAGTAGGCCAGGACACCGAACGAGGAGAACCCGATCGCGCCGCGCACGTCGGCCGTCGCCGCGACCACCGCGACCACCGCCCCGACGGCGAGTTCGGCGCGGTGCGGCACCTTGAACCGCGGGTGGACGGCCGCGAGGGCGTGCGGCAGATGCCGGTCGCGGGCCATGGCCAGGGTGGTGCGCGAGACGCCGAGGATCAGCGCGAGGAGCGAGCCGAGCGCGGCCACGGCGGCGCCGGCCGCGACGACCGGCGCCAGCCACTCCACGCCGGCGGCCCGGACGGCGTCCGACAGCGGGGCGGTCGCCCGCGCGAGGCCGACCGGGCCGAGGACGGTCAGGGTCGCGACGGCGACCAGGGCGTAGACGGCCAGAGTGATGCCGAGCGCCAGCGGTACGGCCCGGGGGATCGTGCGTGCCGGGTCGCGGACCTCCTCCCCCAGGGTGGCGATCCGGGCGTACCCGGCGAAGGCGAAGAACAGCAGGCCCGCGGCCTGGAGCACACCCCCGAAGGTCGCGTCGTCCCCGACGTCCAGACCGGCCGCGTCCGCCCCGCCGGAGGTGAGGGCGGCCACCACGACCGCGGCGAGCACCGCCAGGACGACGGCGACGATCACGCGGGTCAGCCACACGGACTTCCGCACGCCGGCGTAGTTCACCGCGGTCAGCGCCACGACCGCCGCGACCGCGACGGCGTGCGCCTGCCCGGGCCAGACGTACGCGCCGACGGTGAGGGCCATCGCGGCGCAGGAGGCGGTCTTGCCGACCACGAAGGCCCATCCGGCCAGATATCCCCAGAAGTCGCCGAGCCGCTCACGGCCGTAGACGTAGGTGCCGCCCGAGGCGGGGTGACGCGCGGCGAGCCGGGCCGAGGAAGTGGCGTTGCAGTAGGCGACCACCGCGGCCAGGGCGAGAGCGAGCAGCAGTCCGGAGCCGGCGGCCCGTGCGGCGGGCGCGAGCGCGACGAAGATCCCGGCGCCGATCATCGAGCCCAGCCCGATCACCACGGCGTCCGGCACACCGAGCCGGCGGTCCAGCTCGTCCGGCGTCCGCGCGCTGTTCGACTGCTCGCTCAAGACCACTCCTTCGACAGCGCCCCACGGACCACCAGACCTGGACCGAGGCCGACCGACCTGAGGCGACTGCGGCCGACGATACGTGAGGTGGGTTGCGGGTCCGTGAACGCGTTCGACCATGGCTCCCCGTGCTCGGCACGCCGTCGCGGTGTCGCCCTGATAGGGCGTGCGCGCACACGGTGACGATGGGGTCCTGGACCGATCCCGGAAGCTTTGCCAAGGTCCGCAAGGTCCTCGACGGTGTCACCGTCGCAGCCCCGGCCACCGCGGTCGAACCCGTCGGCGTGAACATCGAGGGCTCCAGCAGACCGACGTCCTCAAGACGCTGCTCGCCGTGCGAATCAACGAGGGCAGCGAGATCCCGTACCTCACGACGTCGAACGTCAGGAAACGGGGAACCAGGCCGCCAGACTCTTGGCAATGGCCGGTACATCGATGTGGTCCTGCGCGACTTCCTCGACGAACGGGCCGGCAAGGGAGACGGGTGGCGGGACGGTACCGGCGCTGACGCCGTTGAACCGCAGGAAGACACGCATGGCGAGCCAGGCGGTGCGCTTGTTGCCGTCGATCAGCGCATGATTGCGTGCGACGGAGTGCAGCAGCGCGGCCGCCTTCTCGTGCAGTGTGGGATACAGCTCGGCTCCGAACACGTTCGTCCGGGGCCGTTCGATCGCCGACACCAGAAGGCCCATGTCACGCACGCTGTGCTCGGTACCGTTGACCGTGCGGGCGATGGCCAGGATCTCGTCGATCTGGATGTAGCGCACGTCCGTCACTTCAGGTAGTCCAGAATCTCCGCATCGCTGTCCATCAGCTCGGCCAGGACGTCATCGACCTTCAGCTCGGCCCGGTTCTGGGCGTCGCGGATCGCCTCGATGGCAAGCTCCTGCTTGCTGCGACCCTCCCGACGGGCCCGCTCGGTGAGCTTCGCGTCAAGGTCGTCGGGGAGCCGAAGTGTCATCGCCATACAGAGATGATACCAGGCCGGTATCATCTGCCGTCGGGTCGCGCCCTCGGCTCCGCGGAGGCGCGGTAGAGACTTCCGTTTCGAGCGTGATCCGGACGTCAAGGATCCGTCGCGATCCTCGAGCCTGCGGTAAGGGTCTTTGACTCGCGGTTTTGTTGCTCTGGCGGCAGCCGGGCCTGCGACTCCCGCCCCTCCTCCGACACGAACCACTGGGCGAGCCCGGACCAGCGCGCGGCCCACCTCTCGTACGCCACCGTCTCCGCCCGCTCGGCCTCCTCGGGAGCGGCGTCGGCGGCCTCCCGCGCGGCGGCGAGGGCCAGCAGCGGCCCCACCCTCCCCTGTTCCTCCAGCTCGCCGATGAGCAGGGCGATCCGCCCGCCGAGCGTGATCAGATCCTGGATGAACCGCTCCAGGTACTGGATCAGCCGGTCCTTGTACGCGAGGAACGCCTCGACCTCGATGTCGTGCAGGTCGATGGTGCGCTGCAACGAGCCGATGAAGGCACGCGCGTTGCCCGCGAGGTCGGTGAAACGAGCCGTGAGGACGGACAGCGCGATGTACGCCTTCGCCGGATCCGGCTCGTCCTCCTGGGCGATCACCAGGAGCGCCCGCAACTGCGTGACGATGTCGTGCAGCGCGACAGCCTGGAGTTCCCCACGGCGCCCGAGCGTCGTGTCGTACGTCCCGAGCGCCGCCTCGGCCGCCTCGCCGGCCCGGGTGAGCTGGTAGATGAACCGCCTGCGGTAGAAGTCCTCGACGGCCGTCACGCGGGCGTGGTCAGGATCGGCCCGCAGGTTCCCCCACCCCACAAGCCTGTCCAGCGCCGTCACCACCGCCTCGACATCACCGGGCCGGGCGTCCGCGTCCATCGCCGCGAACACGTCCTCCGGCCGCAGATGCACCGCGAACCGCTCCTTGGCCGCCAGGAATGCCCGCATCACCTGACGGTAGAGGGCGGAGTGGGGCACGGTGAGGTGCGCGAACGGGCTGTAGTCCTGCGAGGTCATCGTGGGTCCATTGTCCCCGACGGCCACCCTCGCCGGAGCACGATGTCTGGTTTTCGTCTCACGCCGGAGGCATGGCCGCGCACTCCGCCCACACCGTCTTGCCCGGCCCGTCGGACCGCGCGTGCCAGCCCCAGCGGGACGCCAGCCCCGCGACGATGACCAGCCCACGGCCCCCGGTGTCCTCGGGGTCCGCCGCGCGCAGCGTCTCCGGGCGGGGCGGTGTGCGTTCGGCGCGGGTGTCGGAGACCTCGATCCGGACCACGGCACCGGGGGCTCCGGTCTCGTAGAGGCGCAGATGGAAGTCCCGGCCGGACACGTGCCCGTGCCGCACCGCGTTGGCGGCCAGTTCGCCGACGACGAGAGTAATCGCCTCGTGCGAGCCGCCGCCGTACGGGATCCCCCAGGTGTCCAGCCGGTGGGCGGCCAGCCTGCGGGCGAGCCGGGCGCCGCGCGGGGTGGAGGTGAAGCGCATCTCGAAGGCACGGCCAGGCACGAGGGCGGGGGCCGGGCCGTCCGGTGGGCAGGCGGGTTTGTTCGTCATGCCGACGACGGTGCCGCCGGTCGCGTAGCGTGACCAGTGGTGACTCACTGACGCGGGCCGGTTGTACGCGCGTTGGCGGTACGAGTACGAGCGGTGCGGCGTGACGCCCTCCCTGGACGGGCGTTGGGGCAGGGAGGCGGTAGGGGTGACCGAGGCAACGGAAGAAGAGAGCACCGCGGGCCAGGCGGCGGACGCCTCGGGCCGGGGCGTGGTCGCCGCGTTCGGCCAGACCATGAAGACGCTGCGGGCACGGGCGGGCCTGGAGCGCGAGGAGTTGGGGCGGCGGATCGGCTACTCGGCGTCCACGGTCGCGTCGTTCGAGCAGGGCCGGCGGATCCCGTCCCCGAGGACCATCGACAAGGCGGACGAGGCGCTGGGGGCGGAGGGGCTGCTCACGGTGTGGAAGGAGCAGGTGGAGAGGGCGCAGTATCCGGTGTTCTTCCAGGGGATGGCGAGGCTGGAGAAGGAGGCCATCGAGCTGCTTGCGTACGACACTCTTATGGTCAAGGGCCTACTCCAGAGCGAGGAGTACATGAGGGCCGTACTCGCCATGCGACGACCGCCTCTGGATCAGGAGACGATCGAGCAGCGGGTTACGGCGCGCCTCGCCCGGCAGGACATCTTCGACCGCCAGCCCGCTCCGCTCCTCAGCTTCGTGATGGACGAATCAGTACTACGGCGTCCGCTCGGCGGTAGGGATGTACTGCGAGGCCAGTTGGAGCATCTGCTTCTCGTCGGGCAGAAGCGGAACGTCGAGATTCAGTTCATGCCACTCGACTGTGAGGAAAGCGCGGGCGTGGACGGGCCGTTCACAGTCGTCACGCGGGATGACGGCAAGAAGTTCGCGTATACCGAGGCACAGGGATCCAGCACCCTTCAGACCGATGCGCAACAGACAGCGCTGGCCGCCGCCCGCTATGGGATCATCCGATCGCAGGCTCTCAGTCCGCGAGAGTCCCGGGAGTTCATCGATAGGTTGCTGGGAGAGCTATGAACACCGCTGAGTCCTCGGCCGTCGCGTCCGACCTCGCCTGGTTCAAGAGCAGCTACAGCGGAGCTGAGGGCGGCGACTGCGTAGAGATCGCGCCCGGCCCCGAAGTCGTGCACATCCGTGACTCCAAGGCCGTGGCCGGACCTGTGATGCGTGTGTCGCGTGCGGCTTGGGCGGGGTTCCTCGGGCGCCGCTAGACCGGCAGGTACGGGCTCGGCTTGCCGTACCAGCTGACGCGCAGGGCGTCAAGGGCCCGGGTCGCCGCGAAGAACAGCAGGGAACGGGCCTTGAGTTCCTCGCGGGCGAATCCCCACGGGTCCGCGTCACGGTAGCGCTGGACGACCGAGGCACGGGGGATCACGCCGTCCATGGCACCGACGATGGCGAGCCGCTGGTATTCAAGGCCCTTGAAGCGGTGCATGGTGCCGACGTGGATATCCCCGTCCCCCTTCGCGCCGTCCTTGGTGAGTTCGGCGACGGTGAGGCCGGCCTGGGACACGATCCGGTGGTTCACCCGCACCTTGCGGGAGGTCGCGTCCAGGCAGCGCGAGGGAAAGCGTGTGTGCTCCAGCGGCCGGACCCCGGAAGACGGAGAGCGCAGGGACCCCAGCACGCGAACGAGGACCGGCGGAATCGGCACACCGGCCCTGGCACCCGCACTCCCGTTGACCGTCTTCCCGCATTTCATACCGTCAGATATGCGGAGAGAACGACGACTTCGTGTTCAAGACCCTGTTCACAGCGACCGAACGGGGCCTAACGTGCCTCGACCTGATCGATCCCGGATGCTTTTCTCCAACCGGCGTGAAAGGACTTCCATGCCCCTACGCCAGACAGCCGCAGCCATCGCCACCCTGTCGGTCGCGGCTCTGATCTCCCCGCTCCTGCTCGCCGGACCGGCCACCGCCGGCAGTGGCGCAGAATCCGCCTCCCACAAGGGGGACGCACTGGCCCGCAAGCTGGTCAAGAAGTCCACGGCCAAGGACGCGTACCGGCACCTTCAGGTGCTGCAGCTGATTGCCGACCACAACGACGGCCACCGGGCCGCCGGTTCCTCGGGGCACCAGCGCTCCGCCCAGTACGTCGAAGCCCTGATGAGACTGGCCGGCTACAAGGTCTCCAGACACGAGTTCGACTTCGTGTACACCGAGACGATCGAGGAGAGGCTCAAGGTCGTCTCGCCCGAGCCGCGCGAGGTACCGGTCAAACTCATGACGTACACGGCCAGTTCGCCCGCGGGTGGGGTGACCGCGCCACTCGCCGTCGCTCCCGTCGACGCCGACGGCACGAACGGCTGCGAGGCCGGCGACTTCGCCTCAGGCGCCTTCACCGGGAAGATCGCCCTGATCAAGCGTGGCGGTTGCTCCTTCGCCATCAAGCAGGCCAACGCCGCGGATGCGGGCGCGGTCGGAGCGGTAATCTACAACAACACAGCGGGCGACCTCAACGGCACCATCGGCGACCCGGGACTCGGCAAGGTCCCGACCGGTGGCGTCACCCAGGCCGACGGCGAAGCACTCGCTGCGCAGGCCGCCAACGGCCCCGTCAGCGTCACACTGGACATCCGTGAGCTGCGGGAGAACCGCAAGACGTACAACGTCGTCGCGGAGACCCGAGGCGGGAATGCGGACAACACCGTCTTCCTCGGCGCCCATCTCGACTCCGTCGCCGCGGGTCCGGGTATCAACGACAACGGCTCCGGTTCAGCCGGCATCCTCGAGGTCGCCCTGGAACTGGCCAAGTCCCATGCCAAGCCGACGAACAAGGTGAAGTTCGCCTGGTGGTCGGCCGAGGAGTTCGGGCTGCTCGGTTCGGAGGCGTACGTGGCCTCCCTGACAGAGGAGCAGAAGAGGCAGATCAAGCTCTACCTGAACTTCGACATGATCGCCTCTCCGAACGCCGGCTACTTCGTGTACGACGGTGACGACTCCGACGGCGTCGGCGCCGGTCCGGGCCCGGAGGGCTCCGCGCAGCTCGAGAAGGGCATCAACGACTTCCTCGACTCGAAGTCGATCCCACACGAGGGCACCGACTTCACCGGCCGCTCCGACTACGGGCCCTTCATCGAGGTCGGCATACCCTCCGGCGGCACCTTCACCGGCGCCGAAGGCATCAAGACCGCAAGCCAGGCCGTCAAGTTCGGCGGCACGGCAGGACAGGCGTACGACCCGAACTACCACGCCGCCGGTGACGACATCAAGAACATCGACATGAAGGCGTTCGACATCAACATCGACATCATCGCCGACGCCGTGGGCCACTACGCCCACGACCTCAGCCCGCTGTCCGCCCCCGTCAAATCGGTCCCGACCGACGGCGACGCGGGCAGTGGCGGCGGCCTGCACGACGGTCACGGGCACGAGGTGACCGAGTAATCACTCTGGAAGGCAACGGCATGCAGAGTTGAGGCGCATCGAGTTTTCCGGACAGGGGACCCGATGAGGTCCTCCCGGCCACACGAAGGTTACGGTGTGTCACGGGAGGCAGGTGCCCCCTCGCGGCCTGGATCGTGCTTCAGAGGTAGCGTCGGTCACTCGAAGGGCGGTTCCCGCGGCGTGCCGCCTCAAGGTGAGGGTCGTCCGCGTACTGAGCGTACGCGGGCGACCCGACGATGCAGCGAGGGTGCGTGCCGGACGCCGGGGAACATGGGCCACCGCCTGATCATCATGCCGGGCAAACCGACATCCCATCAGAACGAGCGTCAAATGAGCGTCACGCGCGTCATTTCAGCGTCAAGACATCGCCCGTAACGCCCACACCGCACATAATGCGCAGACACGAAACCGCAGGTCAGCCGTCCTTCTTCACCGGCTCCAGAATCGCCACGCACTCCACATGATGCGTCATCGGAAACAGATCGAACGCCCGCAGCGTCCGCACCCGATAACCCCCGTCGCGGAAGTACCCGATGTCCCGGGCCAGCGCCGCCGGATCGCAGGCCACGTACGCGATCCTCCGCGCCCCCAGCGACGCCAGATGCTCCACCGTCTTGCGTCCCGCGCCCGCCCGCGGTGGGTCCAGGACGATGAGGTCGACCTCGGTGATGCCCGTGCGCGGCAGGACCGACTCGACCTTGCCCTGCTCGATCCGCACCCGGTCGAAGTCCGCGAGGTTGTGCCGCGCGTCCTCCACCGCCCGCTTGCCGGACTCGATGCCGAGGACCGCGCCCTGCTCCCCCAGCCGGTCCGCGAGCGCGCCCGCGAACAGGCCGACCCCGCAGTAGAGGTCGAGCGCCATCTCGCCCTTGCGGGGAAGCAGGCCCTGCATGACCGCCGTGACGAGCGTGTCCGCCGCCTTGGGGTGGACCTGCCAGAAACCGCCCGAACCGACCCGGTACGTGTGGTCGTCCGCCCGCTCGCGGACGAAGGGCCGGCCGTGGACGCGGTGCACGCCGCCGTCCTTCTCCTCGACCCGCATCACCGACACCGGCCGGTCGAGCTCCACGATCGGGAGCCGTGCCCCCGGCCTCGGCGTCAGGATCACCTGCCGGTCCTGCGACCCGGTCGCGGCGATCGCCTCGACCGACGCCATCCCGGGCCACTCACGCTTCTCGATGCCCAGCTCGCTGACGCCCTCGGCCGCGATCATGCAGTGGTCGATCGGCTCCACCTCGTGCGAGCGGTGCCGGCGCAGACCCGCGCGGCCCGAGGCGTCCACCGCGTACTGCACGCGCGTCCGCCACTGCGGCACCTGGCCCGCCGGCAGCTTGTCGCCCTCGGCCGGCACCACCGTGCCGTCCCAGCCGGCCTCCTCCGGCGTGAGCCCGGCGAGCCGCTGCAGCTGCTCGGCGACGACCTCGCCCTTGAGCCGCCGCTGCGCCCCCGGCTTCGCGTGCTGCCAGTCGCAGCCGCCGCACCGGCCGGGACCGGCGTAGGGGCACGGTGCCTCGACACGGTCCTTGGACGCCGTGAGCACCTCGACCGCGTCCGCCCGGAGGAACCGCGCGCCCTCCTCGCCCTCGGTCACCCGGGCGACGACCCGCTCACCGGGCAGCGCGTGCCGGACGAAGAGCACCTGGCCCGCCTCTGTGCGCGCGATGCAGTGCCCGCCGTGGGCGACGGGGCCGACCTCGACCTCGTACGTCTCCCCGACGAGCGACCCCACCTGCGGTTTCTTCGGTTCTTCCTGCATGGCGGGGGCGCTCCAGTGACGAGAGGGGGTACGACCGGACAACAGCCCACCAGTCTACGTGCTCCGAAGGACACCCGAACCGCCACGACCGGGCGGCCAGGCGACCCGGCGACCCGGCGACCCGGCGACCCGGCGGTCCAACGCCCCGGACCCGCCCCCCGGCCCGCTCACTCCTTGCCGCTGCCGCTCCGCTCCCTCGCCTGCTCCCTGGACCGTTCCTTGCCCTGGTCCTGCTTCGGCCCCCGCCGCACCGCGCCCGGCGCGTTCCAGTCCTGGCGCTTGCCGGCCCGCTTCTTCGCCGCCTCCGACGACTCCAGCTGGTACGGCACCGACGTCACCATCACACCCGGCGTGAACAGCAGCCGGCCCTTCAGCCGCAGCGCGCTCTGGTTGTGCAGCAGGTGCTCGTACCAGTGCCCGACCACGTACTCCGGGATGATCACGGAGACCACGTCCCGCGGCGACTCCCGGCGCAGGCTCTTCACGTACTCGATGACCGGCCGCGTGACCTCGCGGTACGGCGAGTCCAGGACCTTCAGCGGCACGGTGATCCCACGCCGCTCCCACTCGTCGCGCAGGGCCTTGGTGTCGGCCGGGTCGACGTTGACGCTGAGCGCCTCCAGGGTGTCCGAGCGCAGCAGCTTGGCGTAGGCCAGGGCACGCAGAGCCGGGCGGTGGATCTTGGAGATGAGGACCACGGAGTGGACCCGCGAGGGGCGGACACTGTCGTCGCTGGGACCGTCGGGGGCGGCGAGTTCCTTGGCGACATGGTCGTAGTGGCGCCGGATCGCGGTCATCGTCGCGTAGAAGATCACCATGCCGAGCAGCGCGACCCAGGCGCCGTGCGTGAACTTGGTGACCAGGACGACGACCAGGACCAGCCCGGTGAAGAAGGCACCGAAGGTGTTGATCGCGCGGGAGCGGACCATGTGGCGGCGCTTGGCGAGGTCGGTCTCCGTGGCCAGCAGACGGTTCCAGTGCCGGACCATGCCGATCTGGCTGAGCGTGAAGGAGACGAACACGCCGACGATGTACAGCTGGATCAGCCGCGTGGAGTCGGCGCCGTACACCCAGACCAGCAGCGCGGCGGCGCCGGCCAGCAGCACGATGCCGTTGGAGAAGGCGAGGCGGTCGCCGCGCGTGTGCAGCTGGCGCGGGAGGTAGCGGTCCTGGGCGAGGATCGAGCCGAGCACCGGGAAACCGTTGTACGCCGTGTTCGCGGCGAGGAAGAGCACCAGCGCGGTGGCCGCGGCGAGCACGATGAACAGGAAGCTGCCCTTGCCGAACACCGCCTCGGCGACCTGCGAGATCACCGGGTTCTGGACGTAGTCGGGGCCGACCGGGACGCCGTTCTTCAGCAGGTCGTGGGCCGGGTTCTCGGCCATCCGCACGTTGGACGCCATCGCGAGGCCGATGATGCCGCAGAACATGGTGACGGCCAGCAGGCCCATCAGCGCCAGCGTGGTGGCCGCGTTCCGCGACTTGGGCTTGCGAAAGGCGGGGACGCCGTTGGAGATCGCCTCGACGCCGGTGAGCGCGGCACAGCCGGAGGAGAAGGCGCGCAGCAGCAGGAAGACCAGCGCGAAGCCCGCGAGGCCCTGGTGCTCCGGTTTGATCTCGAAGTCGGCCGTCGGCGCCCGCAGGGTGTCGTCCAGCACGAGACCGCGGAACGAGCCCCACGCGATCATGAGGAAGACGCCCGTGACGAAGACGTACGTCGGGAACGCGAACAGCTTGCCCGACTCCTTGACCCCGCGCAGGTTCATCAGGGTCAGCAGCAGGATCACGGCGGAGGCGCAGAGCACCTTGTGTTCGACGACGAACGGGAAGGCCGAGCCGAGGTTCTCGATTCCCGAGGAGATGGAGACGGCGACGGTGAGGACGTAGTCGACGAGCAGGGCGCTGGCGACGGTCAGACCGGCCTTGGGGCCCAGGTTGGTGGTCGCGACCTCGTAGTCACCACCTCCGCTCGGGTAGGCGTGGACGTTCTGCCGGTAGGACGCGACGACCGTGAACATCAGCACGACGACCGCGGCGGCGATCCAGGGACTGAAGTGGTAGGCCGACAAACCCGCGATGGACAGGACGAGCAGCACCTCGCCTGGCGCGTAGGCCACGGAGGAGAGCGGGTCGGAAGCGAAGACGGGGAGTGCGACGCGCTTCGGCAGGAGCGTTTCTCCCAGCCGATCACTGCGCAGCGCGCGCCCGATCAGGATCCGTTTGGGCACGTCGGTCAGTTTGGACACAACAGAGGATCGTAAGCCTTCGAACAGGGGGCCGCCTACCGGCCTCCCCGCATCTGCCCCCCGAGTGAAATACCCGGCAGGTCAGGCCACGGATCCGGCCGACACGACCGTCCACATGCCTATATGACAAAACCCTTCCTGCATGACCGTTTCGATCACCTTTTCGTACGGTCTTCCCGAACGTACCTCCCTTACGCCTCCCCCGACGCCCTACCGCGATCCCTTATCGGGACGCCTTCCCGGCACCACCGTCCCCTCGACCCCGGAGGTCCCATGCCCGCGACCGCAGAGCTCATCGGCGCCCTTGCCTCGCTGGTGGTCCTCGGCATCCTCACCGTTCTCAGCGTCTGGAGCATCAGCCGACGTTGACACCACCATGGAGATCAACGTTGATCGTGACCTTGATCTCGACGTTGATCTCGACGTTGATCTGCGCAAGCCGTGCACAGGGGTCCCCGCCGCGGACCGCGCGTGTGTAGCTTGGTCGGCGGTCTGAGACCCTGTTCCAAGCCAAGTCAACATCCCTGACCTCGGAAGGACGGTCGTGCACATCGTCATCATGGGCTGCGGCAGAGTGGGTTCCGCTCTCGCCCAGACCCTGGAGCAACAGGGGCACACGGTCGCCGTGATCGACCAGGACCCCACCGCCTTCCGACGACTGGGCTCCTCTTTCGGTGGCCGCAGGGTCACCGGTGTCGGCTTCGACCAGGACACCCTGCGCGAGGCCGGCATCGAGGAGGCGGGCGCCTTCGCCGCGGTCTCCAGCGGCGACAACTCCAACATCATCGCCGCCCGGGTGGCCCGCGAGATGTTCGGTGTCGAGAACGTCGCCGCCCGCATCTACGACCCCCGCCGCGCCGAGGTCTACCAGCGCCTCGGCATCCCGACGGTCGCCACGGTCCGCTGGACGGCGGACCAGATGCTGCGACGGTTGCTGCCGTCCGGCTCCGAGCCGCTGTGGCGCGACCCCACCGGTGGCGTCCAGCTCGCCGAGGTGCACGCCTCCAGCGCCTGGGTCGGCCACAAGATCAGCAAGCTGCAGGAGGAGACGGGTGTCCGTGTGGCGTTCCTCACCCGGCTCGGTGAGGCCATACTGCCCACCTCGCAGACCGTGCTTCAGGAGGGCGACCTCGTGCACGTGATGATGCGCAGCGACGATGTCGAGAAGGTCGAGGCGTCGTTCGCCGAGGGACCCGAGTCGGAGGGCGGTCACTGATGCGCGTCGCCATTGCCGGAGCCGGTGCGGTCGGCCGGTCGATCGCCGGTGAGCTGCTGGAGAACGGCCACGAGGTACTGCTCGTCGACAAGGCGCCGACCGCCATCTCGGTCGAGCGCGTCCCGCAGGCCGAGTGGCTGCTGGCCGACGCCTGCGAGATCACGTCCCTGGACGAGGCGGCGCTCCAGCGCTGCAACGTCGTGATCGCCGCGACGGGCGACGACAAGGTGAACCTGGTCGTCTCCCTGCTGGCCAAGACGGAGTACGGCGTCCCACGCGTCGTCGCCCGCGTCAACAATCCCAAGAACGAGTGGCTGTTCAACGAGTCCTGGGGCGTCGATGTCGCCGTCTCCACACCTCGCCTGATGTCAGCCCTGGTCGAGGAGGCGGTCAGCGTCGGGGACCTGGTCCGCCTGCTGCGGTTCAGCCACGGCGACGCCAACCTCGTCGAGCTGACGCTGCCGGAGGAGTCGGCCCTGGCCGGCACACAGGTCGGCGACGTGGAGTGGCCCGAGGACACGTCCCTGGTCACGATCATCCGCGGCACCCGCGTCCTCACCCCCTCCCGAGAGGACTCCCTGGAGGCGGGCGACGAACTGCTCTTCGTGGCCGCGCAGGCCCGTGAGGAGCAGCTGGAGGACCTGTTGTCGGTCCGCCGCGAGCACCCGGCGGACTAAGGCCTGACACGGCAGTCGCCTACTGCCGTGGCTGCCGCGACGCAGCCCCCACGCCACGACGACGAGGGCGCCCCGCAACCCGCGGGGCGCCCTCACTCGTCCAGTCTTCCAGCCCGACCCAGCCGGGCCACCAGAGCGCAGACCCTGTCCCACCGTCGACGGAGGGCGTCGGCAGCACCCCCGCCCGACCGCCGGAGGTCTACTCGCCGGACCGCGCCTCCGCCTCACGGCGCTTCTCCTCCGCCTCCATCTCGGCGAAGACGTCGATGGGCGGCGGCGCCTTGGCAAGGAAGACCCAGGTCAGCCATACCGCCAGCAGGAAGGGCGGGATCTTCAGCGAGACGAGTACCCAGCCGAGCTGCGTGGTGTCGGCCCACCAGTACAGCGGGAAGAGGATCGCGCACTTGGCGAGCAGGATCAGACCCCAGGCCCAGCTGGCCTTGGCGTACGCCTTCTTGCGGCCCGGGTTCCGGGTGCGCCAGGAGAGGTTCTCCTTGAAGACCGGGCCGAGCATCAGACCGATCAGCGGCACGCCCGCCAGCGTCGTGATGATGTACGCGAGCGACAGGCCCAGCGTGTAGAGCATGCCGGGCAGATAGAAGTCCTTGGCGTTGCCGGTCATCATCGCGAAGACGACACCGAAGGCCACGCCGAAGACACCGCTGAAGGCGTGCTTGACCGTGTCCTTCGTCGCGAGACGGACGACCACGAGCAGCACGGAGACACCCAGCGCGGCGAGCGCCGAGAGGTGCAGATCCTTGTTGATCGTGAAGATGGTCACGAAGAGGAGACCCGGCAGCACCGTCTCGATCATGCCCCGCACGCCGCCGAAGGCCTCGAACAGCGCGGCCTCCGTCACTGCCCTGGCTTCGTGCTCCGTGTCTTCGGTGTGTTCAGTCGGCTTGTCGAGCGACGTCACCGGCTACTCCCGTCCGAGGGGTCTCAGTTCGTACTTGGGGTTGAACAGCACCCGGCGGCCCCGGCTCATCGAGATCCGGCCCGATGCGATCAGCTTGCGCCCCGGTTCTATTCCGACGATGGAACGCCGGCCGAGCCACACGACGTCCAGTGCGGCCGAGCCGTCGAACAGCTCGGCCTCCAGAGCCGGGACTCCCGCGCGCGGACGCAGCGTGACCGTGCGCAAGGTACCAGTAACGGTGACTATCTCGCGGTCGTGACAGTCGCCGATGCGCGTACAGCCCGCGGTCTCGGTGTCCTCCCGCAGCTCCTCGGACTCCAGGTCCTCCTGCGAAGAGGAGAGCCGGTCGAGCATGCGCCGGAACCGGCCCACCGGCTTGTCGGAACGAGGAACAGCACTCATGTCTGAAGCCTACCGGGGTGACTGACAGCAACGTACCCCCAGTCACCTACCCCGGTGCGACCGCCCGAACCGAGGGGCACGGCCCCGACGCGTGCCTGCCTCCCGGCCCGGCTCGGGAGCCGGCTCATTTCTCGAAGCGGTAGCCCATCCCCGGCTCCGTCATGAAGTGCTTCGGGTGCGACGGGTCTGCCTCGAGCTTCCTCCGCAGCTGTGCCATGTACACGCGCAGATAGTTCGTCTCCGTGCCGTACGACGGCCCCCACACCTCCTGGAGCAGCTGCTTCTGGCTGACCAGGCGGCCGGTGTTGCGCACCAGCACCTCCAGCAGATGCCACTCCGTGGGCGTCAGCCGTACGTCCCGGCCCCCGCGGTTGACCTTCTTCGCGGCGAGGTCGACGGTGAACTCGTCGGTCTCCACGATCACCTCGTCCTCACCGGGCCCGGCGGGCTCGGCACGGCGCACGGCGGCCCGCAGCCGGGCGAGCAGCTCGTCCATGCCGAACGGCTTGGTGACGTAGTCGTCGGCGCCCGCGTCGAGCGCCTCGACCTTCTCGTCGGAGGAGTGCCGGGCCGAGAGCACGATGATCGGCACCCGCGTCCAGCCGCGCAGCCCTCTGATCACCTCGACGCCGTCCATGTCGGGCAGCCCCAGGTCGAGGACGACGACGTCGGGGTGGCGTGCGGCGGCGAGCTGAAGGGCGGACGCCCCGTCGTGGGCCGCGTCGACCTCGTACTTGCGTGCCCTGAGGTTGATCACCAGAGCACGCACGATCTGCGGCTCGTCGTCGACCACGAGGACTCTGGGGGTCTGGGGGGCACCCCCAGTGGAACTCACCATGAGACCTGCCTTTCTGAACGTACGGAGAGGGACTCGGGGCGCGCCCCCGCGCGCAGGGAGAGGACCATGGTGAGGCCGCCGCCGGGTGTGTCCTCGGCGTTCAGGGTGCCGTCCATCGCCTCCGCGAAACCGCGGGCGACCGCGAGGCCGAGACCGATCCCGGTCCCGCGCGGGGCGTCACCGTAGCGCTGGAAGGGCTCGAAGATGCGTTCCTTCACCTCGTCCGGCACACCGGGGCCCCGATCCACGACGCGCAGCTCGACACGGTCGGCGATGGCACTGGCGGCGACCAGCACGGGGGTGCCGTCCGGGCTGTACTTGACGGCGTTCTCCACGACGTTCGCCACCGCCCGCTCCAGCAGCCCGGCGTCCACCCGGACCATCGGCAGGGCCTCGGGCACGTCCAGCGTCACGCTGTCCTCGGGTACGCCGCCCAGCGCCATCGGCACGACCTCGTCGAGGTCGATCTCGCGCAGGATCGGTGTGACCGTGCCGGTCTGCAGGCGGGACATGTCGAGCAGGTTGCCGACCAGGTGGTCGAGCCGGTCGGCGCCCTCCTCGATGGCTTCGAGGAGCTCCGCCTCGTCCTCATCGGACCACGCCACGTCATCCGACCGCAGACTGGAGACGGCCGCCTTGATCGCGGCCAGGGGGGTGCGCAGGTCATGGCTGACGGCGGCCAGCAGCGCCGTGCGGATGCGGTTGCCCTCGGCCAGGGCGCGCGCCCGGTCGGCCTCCTCCTGGAGCCGGCGGCGGTCGAGGGCGACCACGGCCTGGGCGGCGAACGCGGCCAGCACCCGGCGGTCCTCGGCAGGCAGGACCCTGCCGGTCAGGGCCAGCGCCATATGGTCCCCGACGGGCATGTCCACGTCCGCGTCCTCCGGGCGCTCCACCGGCCCGCCGACGCCGGCGCGGCTTACGCAGGTCCACGGCTCGACGTCGCTCTGGCGCTCCAGGAGGGCGGCCGAATCCATGCCGAAGGTCTCGCGCACCCGCTCCAGCAGGGCCTCCAGGCTGGTCTCGCCGCGCAGCACGTTGCCCGCGAGGAAGGAAAGGATCTCCGACTCCGCCCGCAAGCGGGCCGCCTGGTGGGTGCGCCGGGCCGCGAGGTCCACCACCGACGCCACCGACACCGCGACGGCCACGAAGATGACCAAGGCGACGATGTCCCTGGAGTCGGAGATGATCAGCCGGTGCAGGGGCGGGGTGAAGAAGTAGTTCAGCAGAAACGATCCGAAGGCCGCCGCACCGAGTGCCGGGAGCAGCCCGCCGAGCAGCGCGGCGGCCACCGTCAGCGCCAGGAACAGCAGCACGTTGTTGGCGAGGCCGAGGTCGACGCTGTTCAGCACCACCGCGAGGACCGCCGGACCGGCGAGGCCGACGGCCCAGCCCCAGAGGATCCGCGCCCGGCCCAGCCGCGCGCCGCGGGCGACGGGCAGTCCCCGTCCCTTGCCCGCCTCGTCGTGCGTCACGATGTGCACGTCCAGGTCGGGTCCGGACTCGCGGGCCACGGTCGCGCCGACGCCCGGGCCGAACACGTACTGCCAGGTCTTGCGCCGCGAGGAGCCCAGCACGATCTGTGTGGCGTTCACACCCCTTGCGAAGTCCAGAAGCGCGGCCGGTATGTCGTCCCCGACGACATGGTGAAACGTCCCGCCCAGGTCCTCCGCGAGTGTCCGCTGCACCGCCAGCTCCTTGGGCGAGGCGGCCGTGAGCCCGTCGCTGCGCGCTATGTAGACGGCCAGCACCTCGCCCCCGGCGCCCTTCTCGGCCAGCCGCGCCGCCCGACGGATCAGGGTCCGCCCCTCCGGACCGCCGGTCAGCCCCACCACGATCCGCTCCCGCGAACCCCAGATCTTCGACACCCGGTGCTCGTTGCGGTACTGCTTCAGGTACTCGTCGACCCGGTCCGCCACCCACAGCAGCGCCAGCTCGCGCAGCGCGGTGAGGTTCCCCGGCCGGAAGTAGTTCGACAGGGCAGCGTCCACCTTGTCGGGCTGGTAGACGTTGCCGTGCGCCATACGACGGCGCAGCGCCTGCGGCGACATGTCGACGAGCTCGATCTGGTCCGCCCGTCGCACCACCTCGTCCGGCACCGTCTCCTGCTGCCGCACCCCCGTGATCGACTCCACCACGTCACCCAGCGACTCCAGATGCTGGATGTTGACGGTCGACACCACGTCGACGCCCGCCGTGAGCAGTTCCTCGACGTCCTGCCAGCGCTTGGCGTTGCGCGAGCCCGGGACGTTCGTGTGGGCGAGCTCGTCGACCAGCGCGACCTGCGGGTGGCGGGCCAGGACGGCGTCCACGTCCATCTCGGTGAAGGACCCGCCGCGGTACTCCAGCCGCCTGCGCGGGATCTGCTCCAGGCCGTGCAGCATCACCTCGGTCCGTGGCCTGTCATGGTGCTCGACGAAGGCCACCACGCAGTCCGTGCCCCGCTCCAGACGGCGATGAGCCTCGGACAACATGGCGTACGTCTTGCCCACTCCCGGTGCCGCACCGAGGTGGATCCGTAGCTTGCCGCGTCCCATGGCCTCATTGTCCGTCTTTCACAAAATACTGCGTACGCAGCGTCGACCTTACGGCCAACGTTCTGGACAAAAGGGACGACTGGGCGGTCGGGGGACGCCCTTGACGCAACCCTGACGCGCCGGACACGAGCCGTAGAGGCGATCCGGAGGTACGGCGAAAGGACGACATGGCGAGGGCCGCACCCCGTCGGGATGCGGCCCTGGCCATGTCGTTCCGTCTCAGCGGACCTCGGTGATCTCCGGTCCGCGCTGGAGCTGCCCCATGCCGCCGGAGAAGCGCGAGTTGCCCTGGTCGTCCTGCTGGACGCCCTCGGGGACCATCTGCGCGTCGTTCGGCAGCTTGAGGACGATGGGGTCACGGGGGGCCATCGGGCCCTCGCCGCGGACCACGACCGTGTCCCGGAAGATGTTCTCCAGCAGCCCGGCCGCCTGCGGCTGCACCGCGCCCTGGCCCGAGATCACACCGCGCAGGAACCAGCGGGGCCCGTCCACTCCGACGAACCGGACGACCTGGAAGCCGCTCGTGCCGTCCGGCAGCTGTACGGGCACCTGGGCCCGCAGCTCCCAGCCGAGCGGGCCCTCGACCTCGTCGACGATGCCGCCCTGCTGCGTGATGCCGCCGGCGATCTCCTCGCGCACCTCGACCCAGATGCCCTCGCGCTTGGGCGCGGCGAACGCCTGGAGCTGGACGGCGCTGTCCCGCAGGACCACCGTCGCCGCGACGATCGCGTCGCCCGCGACCTCCACCCGCAGCTCCATGCCGTCGACTCCCGGCACCAGCAGCCCGCCCAGGTCGACCCGGCCCTCGGCGGGGTCCCGGACCTCGGTGCTGTCCCACGGTCCGTCGGGCCGCGGCTCCGGCTCCAGCCGCACCCGCTCGCGCCCGACCTCTTCGTCCGCCTCGGTTTCGACGCTGTCGACGACCTGCTCGGCCTCGCCGGCCGCGTCCTCGGCGGCACCCTTCTTGTTGCGACGTCCGAACACGTCACTGTCCTTCCCGGTCGGATACGACCGAAGCGTATCGATTCCCACCCGCCATGCCGCCGACGGCGGCATGACCGTTTGTGCCGCTCTCGTCGCCCACCGCGGCATGGCCGCCGGTGGACCCGAAGCCCCCCTCGGCCCGCACCGAGCCGGGAAGCTCCGCGACCTCTTGGAAGCGGACCCTCTCGACCTGCTGGACGACCAGTTGGGCAATCCGGTCGAAGCGCTCGAACCGCACGCTCTCGCGCGGGTCGAGATTCACCACGATCACCTTGATCTCCCCACGGTACCCGGCATCAACCGTCCCCGGGGCATTCACCAGGGCGACGCCGCAGCGGGCGGCCAGACCGGACCGGGGGTGCACGAAGGCCGCGTACCCCTCGGGCAGCGCGACAGACACCCCGGTGGGCAGTACGGCCCGCTCGCCGGGCGCCAGTACACGGGCCTCGGTGGTACGCAGATCGGCTCCCGCGTCACCGGGGTGCGCGTAGCCCGGAAGCGGTACGTCCGCATCGACGCGCCTGATCAGCACGTTCACGGGATCGCGGGTCACGGGTTCACCTCGAAGGCGCGGGCGCGCCTGGTCTGGTCGGGGTCGTTCATGGCTGCGTGGATCTCCTCCTCGCGGCCGTGGTCGATGAAGTGATCGACCTTGACCTCGACGAAGAGGGCGTCGGCGCGGACGGCGACCGGGCCGTCGGGGGCGCCTATGCGTCCGGTGGCGGAGGAGTAGATCTTCCGTCCGGCCACCGCGGTCACCTCGGCCGCGAGATGCAGCGTGGCACCCACCGGCACGGGCCGCACGAAGTCGGACTCCAGCCGGCCGGTCACGGCGATGGTGCGCAGCAGCCAGTTCAGCGAACCGAGGGTCTCGTCCAGCGCGGTCGCGAGCACCCCGCCGTGCGCGAGGCCGGGAGCGCCTTGGTGTTCGGGCCGAACGGTGAACTCCGCGGTGATCGACACCCCTTCGCCGGCCCGTGCCTCCAGATGCAGTCCGTGAGGCTGCTCTCCGCCGCAGCCGAAGCACTGGCCGTAGTGCGCGCCGAGGAGCTCACCGGGGGCGGGGGCGTCGGCGTGCCGCACAGGCTTCGTCGCGTCGGTCGGAGGCGTCAGAGCCGGGGATGTACCACTCACAGCCGCAGACCTTACCCGCCCGCCCGTCTCCCACCACCGCCCCGCCTGACAGCGCCACGCGCCGACCCCTGATCCTGGTGGTGCGCGGGCACCGTGCCAAGCTTGACGGCATGCAGCCCTCCGCCGCCTCTTACGAAGAACGCCTCACCGCGCCCCGCTCCTGGTGGCTGATCAGCTTCCTGGTCGGGGCCTCGTTCGCGCTGATCCTGCTGCCCTTCGGCACGCTGCCGATGCTGGGCGGTCTGGTCGGCGGGACGGCCGTCGCCGCGGTGGCGGCGAGTTCGTACGGCTCGGTCCGCATCCGCGTGGTCGGCGGTGCGCTGATCGCGGGCGAGGCGAAGATCCCGGTCACGGCACTGGGGGACGCGGAGATCCTCGACCAGGAGGAGGCCCGGGCCTGGCGTACGTACAAGGCCGACACCCGCGCCTTCATGCTGCTGCGCGCCTACGTCCCCACGGCCCTGCGGGTCGAGGTCAGCGACCCCGCCGACCGCACGCCGTATCTGTATCTGTCGACCCGCGAGCCGCTGAGGCTGGCGGAGGCGATCAGGACGGCGCGCGAGGCCGCCGCCGCGGCCTAGACGGGCCAGGGACGGCCGGGACGGCCCCTGAGGGGCCTCTCAGCGCCCTGGGTCCTTGTACCGGCCGTTCTCCATCGGCAACGCGTCCGCGGGCCGCTCCAGACGCGGCAGCTCCGTCAGGTCGTCCCAGGGCACCTGCGTCTTGCGCAGGTCCGCCCTGATGCGGGCGGCGAGTTTCTTCGTGTCGCGCCGGTTCATGACCGCGCCGACCGCGGCGCCCACCATGAACGGCATCAGGTTCGGCAGGTTGCGCACCATGCGCTTCATGATCTGCTGGCGCAGCTCGCGCTTCATCTGCCCGCCGAGAGCGGCGTTGACCGTGTTCGGCTTCATGGGGTCGATGCCGCGTTCCTCGGACCACGACTTCAGATAGGCGCCGCTGCGGTCCTTCAGGCCGCCCACCGGCCGCACGCCGTAGACCTCGTGGAGCTCGGCGATCAGCTTCAGCTCGATCGCGGCGACCCCGGTGATCTCCGCGGCCAGCTCCGTGGGCATCGCGGGCGGAATGGGCAGCATCGCCGCCGCTCCCACACCCGCCCCGACCGTCGCCGAGGCGTTCGCCGCGCCCGCGACGAGCTTGTCCGCGAGCTGCTCGGGACCGAGCCCCGGGAACTGCGCGCGCAGCGTCGCGAGGTCCCGTACGGGGATCCGCGGGGCGATCTCGATGAGCCGGTCGGCGAGGAGACCGAGGCCGGCCCTGGCGTGCCGGCCGCCCTTGCGGACACCGTCCTTCGCCAGGTCCCGGGCTCTGTCCCGGATCACCGCCGCCCGTCGCCGGGCGGCGGGTGCGGGGCCCTGGGCCGGCACCGGGAGGTCAGCCCGGTCACCGGCCGGTTCGAGCGAGGCCGACCCGGTGGGGACGTGTCCCGCACCGGAAGAGCCTCGCTCGTCGTCACGCGCGCCGTGAGGGCCGTCGTACGGCCCCGAGTCCGCTCCCCAGGGGAAGCGGCGCTTCCGAGGTGGGGTCGAGCCGGTCACGGCCGACCCCTCCTCAGTCGCAGTCGCGGCAGATCGGCTGACCGTTCTTCTCCCTGGCCAGCTGGCTGCGGTGGTGCACCAGGAAGCAGCTCATGCAGGTGAACTCGTCCTGTTGCTTGGGCAGTACGCGGACCGCCAGTTCCTCGTTCGAGAGGTCTGCGCCGGGGAGTTCGAGGCCCTCTGCGGCCTCGAACTCGTCGACGTCGACGGCCGAGGCGGACTTGTCGTTCCGCCGGGCCTTCAGTTCCTCAAGGCTGTCCGAGTCGACGTCGTCGTCGGTCTTGCGTGGGGTGTCGTAGTCGGTTGCCATGTCGCTCTCCCCCTCCGGGTGTCTGCGGTGTCTCCAGCGCACGTAACGCGTGAGAGGCCGGACTTGTGCCCGACCTGAGGCGGAGATTTTGCCTCACATCAAGGTCTGTTACTCAATCGACACCCAACCGAACTCCTCGTGAGTGATCGGCTTGGATGGCGATCGGGACCGTACACGGTCCTAATGTCGCACTTCAAAGGGGTCCCATCGTGTACTTCCCGTGATCAGGGCCCTGGAAAACCCGGATTTTCCGGGCTTTACGGGACTCTCATGATCACGGAAAGTAGATGGCCGGAATATCGCCTTTGTGATCGATCGCACAAAGGACCCCTCGACGAGTGCCCCAAAAATTCCGCGCAAAGCGAACAAGCTCGGGTGTGTCGTCGAATCTCAGATCGGGAACGTGACGCGCATCACGAGACCACCTCCCTCCCGGGGACGAGCCGCGATGTGCCCGCCGTGCGCCCGGGCCACGGACCGGACGATCGACAGGCCGAGGCCGACGCCCTTGTCGCTGCCGGTGCGCTCCGTGCGCAGCCTGCGGAAGGGCTCGAAGAGGTTGTCGACCTCGTACGCCGGGACCACCGGCCCGGTGTTCGCGACGACCATGACGGCCTGACCGTGCTGGATCTCGGTGGTGACCTCGACCCAGCCGCCCTCGGGGACGTTGTACCGCACCGCGTTCTGCACCAGGTTCAGGGCGATCCGCTCCAGCAGGATGCCGTTGCCCTGCACGACCGCGGGCTCGCGGGTGCCGCGCATCTGCACGCCCTTGGCGTCCGCCTCGGCATGCACCTGGTCGATGGCCTGCGAGGCGACCTCGGCGAGGTCCACGGGCCCCCGCTCGACGATCTGGTTGTCGCTGCGGGCGAGCAGCAGCAGACCCTCCACGAGCCGCTCGCTGCGCTCGTTGGTGGCCAGCAGGGTCTTGCCCAGCTGCTGGAGCTCCACGGGCGCCCCCGGGTCGGAGAGGTGGACCTCGAGGAGCGTGCGGTTGATCGCGAGAGGCGTCCTGAGCTCGTGGGAGGCGTTGCCCACGAAGCGCTGCTGGGCGGTGAAGGCCCGCTGGAGCCGCTCCAGCATGTCGTCGAAGGTGTCGGCCAGCTCCTTGAGCTCGTCGTCCGGGCCGTCCAGCTCGATCCGCCGGGACAGGTCCGACCCGGCGACCGCGCGCGCGGTGCGGGTGATCCGGCCCAGGGGCGACAGCACGCGGCCCGCCATCGCGTAGCCGAAGGCGAAGGCGATCACGGCGAGGCCGAGGAGGGCGAGCAGGGAACGGCTGAGCAGGTTGTCCAGGGCGTGCTGGCGCTGCTCGTTGACGCAGGCGTTCATGGCCTGGTTGAGCTCGGCCGCCGTCGGCGAACCGGGGAAGTTGCAGGTCTCGCTGGCCACCTGGCCGGAGAGGATCTTGAACGGCAGGTCACTGCCGACGTTCATGGCGTTCGCGGCGAACAGGTAGAAGATCGACAACAGCATGATGCCGGCGATCAGGAACATGCCGCCGTAGAGCAGCGTGAGCCTTATCCGGATGGTCGGCCGCAGGAGGGGGAACGGCGGGGCCGCCTTCCTGGGGTCCCAGGTGGGCTTCGGGGGCGCCTGGGGAGGCGCGGGGTGCGCGGCCACCGCCGGTCAGATCCGGTAGCCGGAGCCGGGCACGGTCACGATGACGGGCGGTTCGCCCAGCTTGCGGCGCAGGGTCATGACGGTCACACGCACCACGTTGGTGAAGGGGTCGGTGTTCTCGTCCCAGGCCTTCTCCAGGAGCTGCTCGGCCGAGACGACCGCCCCCTCGCTGCGCATGAGAACCTCCAGGACCGCGAACTCCTTCGGCGCGAGCTGCACCTCCTTGCCGTCCCGGAAGACCTCGCGGCGGTTCGGGTCCAGCTTGATCCCGGCGCGCTCCAGGACCGGCGGCAGCGGCACGCTGGTCCGGCGGCCCAGGGCACGCACGCGTGCGGTCAGCTCGCTGAACGCGAACGGCTTGGGCAGGTAGTCGTCGGCGCCGATCTCCAGGCCCTCCACCCGGTCGCTGACGTCGCCCGACGCCGTGAGCATCAGCACGCGCGTGGGCATGCCGAGCTCGACGATCCTGCGGCAGACGTCGTCGCCGTGCACCAGCGGGAGATCGCGGTCGAGGACGACCACGTCGTAGTCGTTGACGCCGATGCGCTCCAGGGCGGCCGCACCGTCGTACACGACGTCGACGGCCATGGCCTCCCGGCGCAGTCCGGTGGCCACCGCATCGGCGAGCAACTGCTCGTCCTCGACGACGAGTACGCGCACGTGGCTGTCCTTCCTGTGTCCGCCCACGGAGCGCCGGCGGGCGCACGCGAGCAGGGGCTTCGGGGGTGTGTGGACCTCCATCCTGCCCTTTTCGGCCATAAGTCGGCAGTAAGGCGGGGAAGCGGCGGCAGCGGCGATCCGGGGGGCCGCCACCGGCGATCCTGTCGGCGGCTCCCGCGGGAACGCGCGGAAACCGGGGCCCGATCCGGGAATACGAGATTTTCTCCTCCGGCTGAGGTTTCTGGGGGAGGGACCGGGGGGAGGACGCATTACACCCCGCGATCACGCTCTGCTCGTGCCGCAGCACCACGCGGCAGTCATCGGTCCGCTTCCGCAGAGTGGGCGTGGGTGTCCGGCACCGTCGCCGCCCGGCGAGGCAGCGCCGGGCACTCATGCCAGACGTGATCGCCCCTTCCGAACGGCACACCCCCGTGCCATCGACCCACGACCCAGGACGAGGGGGCGCAGCATGGACGCATTCACCGCAGGACTTCTGCAGCGCATAAGGACGACCGAGTCCGACCTGACGCGGGCCCGGGACGAAGGCGACGACTTCCTCGTCGACGTGGAGCAGGGCGAGCTCGACGACCTGCGTCGTCTCGCCGCCGAACACGGTGTGGAAGTCGCGACCGGCGTCTGATCCGGCACGACGGCGGGCCCCCGGCGAGTCCAGCGCCGGGGGCCCGCCGTCGTGCTGTGCCGGGCCCGGGCGGGCGGCGCCCGGCCCTGCCCCGGTCCCTCAGTCGTGCCAGGCGCCGAACTCCTCCAGGAGCCGCTGGAGGGGCTCGAAGACGCCCGGGGTGCCCGCGACCGTCAGCTCGCGTGACAGGCGCTCTGAGGGCCGCCCCCCGGTCAGGGCGCCCGCCTCCCGGGCGATGAGGTCGCCCGCCGCGTAGTCCCAGGCGTTCAGTCCGCGCTCGTAGTAGCCGTCGAGGCGGCCCGCGGCGACATCGCAGAGGTCGACGGCGGCGGAACCGCTGCGCCGGATGTCCCGGACCAATGGGATCAGCTTCCGGGCGACCTCGGCCTGCCGGGTGCGGACGGTGGTGACGTAGTTGAAGCCGGTGGAGACCAGCGCCTGGTCCAGGGGCGCGGACGGCCGGCAGGCCAGCCTGCGCTCGCCGTCCCAGGCTCCCGTCGCCCAGGCCCCACCGCCGCGCACCGCGTGGTACGTCTCACCGCGCATCGGTGCCGCGACCACCGCGGCGACGGTCTCGCCGTCCCGCTCCGCCGCGACGGAGACGGCCCAGGTGGGGAGGCCGTAGAGGTAGTTCACCGTGCCGTCGAGCGGGTCGATCACCCAGCGGACACCGCTGCTGCCCTCGCTGGAGGCGCCCTCCTCGCCGAGGACGCCGTCGTCGGGGCGGTGGGCTGAGATCAGATCGGTGATCAGCTTCTCCGCCGCGATGTCCATCTCGGTCACCACGTCGATCGGACTGGACTTCGTGGCGGCCACCGCGAGGTCGGCCGGGCGGCCGTCACGCAGCAGCTCCCCGGCACGGCGGGCGGCCTCCCGGGCGAGCGCGAGCAGTTCCAGGTGGTGGGCGTCGGTCACGTCGCTCCTCATGCGTAGGGACTGTCGGCGCCCGCGGCGGCGGGACGCGGGGCGCGGGCCGGGCAGCACCCCACCGGGCAGAGGTCGTGACTCGCCCCCAGGGCGCCCAGGGCGCACGGCGTGACCTCCTGACCACGCTCGGCCGCGGCCCGCTCCTGGACGAGGTCGCGGATCGCGGCGGCGAACCTCGGGTCGTCGCCGACTGTGGCCGAACGGCGCACCGCCAGGCCCAGTTCCTCGGCCTTGGCCTTGGCCTCCGTGTCGAGGTCGTAGAGCACCTCCATGTGGTCGGAGACGAAGCCGATCGGCACCATCACGACCGCGGGGACGCCCGCCGCGTGCCGCTCCTCCAGGTGGTCGCAGATGTCGGGCTCCAGCCACGGGATGTGGGGGGCACCGGACCGCGACTGGTAGACGAGCTGCCAGGGGTGGTCGACGCCGGTCCGCTCGCGTACGGCGTCGGCGATCAGCCCGGCCACGTCCAGGTGCTGGCGGACGTAGGCCCCGCCGTCCCCGTGCTCCTCGACCGGGCCGGAGGCGTCGGCGGCCGACAGGGGGATGGAGTGGGTCGTGAACGCCAGCTGCGCGCCGTCGCGGACGTCCTCGGGCAGGGAGGCGAGCGCCTGGAGCACACCGTCCACCATGGGTTCCACGAAGCCGGGGTGGTTGAAGTAGTGCCGCAGCTTGTCGATCTCCGGCAGGTCCAGGCCCTCGGCCTGGAGGGCGGCCAGCGAGTCGGCGAGGTTCTCGCGGTACTGGCGGCAGCCCGAGTACGAGGCGTAGGCGCTGGTGGCGAGGACGAGGACGCGGCGGCGGCCGTCGCGGACCATGTCGCGCAGGGTGTCCGTGAGGTACGGCGCCCAGTTGCGGTTGCCCCAGTACACCGGCAGGTCCAGCCCGTGGTCCGCGAACTCCTTGCGCAGCGCGTCCAGCAGGGCGCGGTTCTGTTCGTTGATCGGGCTGACCCCGCCGAACAGGAAGTAGTGCCGGCCGACCTCCTTGAGGCGTTCCTTGGGGATGCCGCGCCCACGCGTCACGTTCTCCAGGAACGGGACCACGTCCTCCGGCCCCTCCGGGCCGCCGAACGAGAGCAGGAGCAGGGCGTCGTACGGGGTGGCATCGAGCGCGTCTGGCATGCCTCCGATCCTGCCACCCGGCACCGGCGGAGCGGCGACAGCAGGGTGGTGCTCGGGTGTGGGGCCATACCCCCGGGTGCGTTAGGGTCACCTAACTCGTAAGCTGTATCCGCCGACTTCACGCCTTACCCACCCATACAAGCCGTGCCGCGCCCCCTGCGGCGGTATCGGTCGTTCGCCGTTCCTTCCGAGCCGCCCGGAGACCCAGTGCCCAGCCCTTACCGCGCCCTCTTCGACGCCCCCGGCTCCAAGGGCTTCTCCGCTGCGGGGTTCCTGGGCCGGATGCCCCTGTCGATGATGGGCATCGGCGTGGTCACGATGATCTCCCAGCTCACCGGGCGCTACGGGATGGCGGGCGCCCTCTCCGCGACCATCGCGCTGTCGGCGGCGGTCGCGGGCCCCCAGGTCTCGCGGCTGGTCGACCAGTACGGGCAGCGGCGGGTGCTGCGCCCCGCGACCCTGCTGGCGCTGGTCGCGGGCGCCGTGCTGCTGCTCGCCGCCCACTACCGGTGGCCGGACTGGGTGCTGTTCGTGTCGTGCGTGGGCATCGGGTGCGTGCCGAGCGTCGGCGCGATGATCCGGGCCCGCTGGGCGGCCCTGTACCGGGGCACCCCGCGACTGCACACCGCGTACTCCTTCGAGTCCGTGGTGGACGAGGTCTGCTTCATCTTCGGGCCGATCATCTCGATCGGCCTGTCCACCGCGTGGTTCCCGGAGGCCGGGCCGCTGCTGGCGGCCTGCTTCCTGGCCGCCGGCGTCTTCTGGCTGACCGCGCAACGCGCCACCGAGCCCGCCCCGCACCCGCGCGAGCGGCGCGGCGGCGGCTCCGCGCTGCGCTCCCCCGGTCTCCAGGTCCTGGTGAGCACCTTCGCGGCCACCGGCGCGATCTTCGGGTCGGTGGACGTGGTCACCGTGGCCTTCGCCGACGAACAGGGCCACAAGGCGGCGGCCAGCGTCGTACTCGCGGTCTATGCGCTGGGCTCCTGTGTGGCGGGTGCCGTTTTCGGGCTCCTGCACTTCAAGGGAGCGCCGGAACCCCGGTGGCTGCTGGGTGTGTGCGCGATGGCCGTGAGTATGATCCCCCTCCTACTGGTCGGGAACTTGCCGTTTCTGGCCGTGGCGCTCTTCGTCGCGGGTCTGTCCATCGCTCCCACGATGATCACGACGATGTCCCTGATCGAAGAGCACGTACCACGCGCGCAACTGACCGAGGGCATGACCTGGGTGAGCACCGGGCTCGCGGTGGGGGTCGCGCTCGGCTCCTCCGTGGCCGGCTGGGTGATCGACGCCGCCGGTGCGCGCGCCGGGTACGGGGTTCCGGCGGTGTCCGGAGCCGTCGCGGTCGCGGTCGGTTTCCTCGGGTACCGCCGGCTCAAGCGGCCGGCTCCGGGTCGGGGAGGCACCGTTGAGCAGCACAGCGAGCGGGAAGAACGGCACGTGGCGTAACTGGGGCGGCAATGTCGCCGCCCGCCCGGCACGGGAGGTCACGCCCGCCTCCGTGGAGGAGCTGAGCGAGGCGGTGCGGCGGGCGGCCGAGGAAGGCCTCACCGTGAAGGCCGTCGGCACCGGGCACTCCTTCACGTCCATAGCGGCCACGGACGGGGTGTTGATCCGGCCTCAACTGTTGACCGGCATTCGCGATATCGACCGGGAGGCCGGGACCGTCACGGTCGAGGCCGGTACTCCGCTCAAGAGACTCAACCTCGCCCTCGCGCGCGAGGGGCTGTCGCTCACGAACATGGGCGACATCATGGAGCAGACGGTCTCGGGGGCCACCAGTACCGGCACCCATGGCACCGGCCGCGACTCCGCCTCGATCGCCGCCCAGATCCGGGGCCTGGAGCTGGTCACCGCCGACGGCTCCGTGCTCACCTGTTCCGAGAAGCTGAATCCGGACGTGCTCGCGGCCGCCCGGATCGGCCTCGGCGCCCTGGGCGTCGTCACCGCGATCACCTTCGCCGTCGAGCCGATCTTCCTGCTCACCGCGCGCGAGGAGCCGATGACCTTCGACCGGGTGACGAGTTCCTTCGACGAACTCTGGGCCGAGAACGAGCACTTCGAGTTCTACTGGTTCCCGCACACCGGGAACGCCAACACCAAGCGCAACAACCGCAGCGCCGGCCCGGAACGCCCTGTGGGGCAGGTCAAGGGCTGGTTCGAGGACGAGTTCCTCTCCAACGGCGTCTTCCAGGTGGCCAACTGGGTCGGCCGCGCGGCCCCGGCGACCATCCCGCCGATCGCCCGGGTCTCCAGCAAGGCCCTCTCCGCGCGCACCTACACGGACATCCCGTACAAGGTCTTCACCTCCCCGCGCCGGGTGCGTTTCGTGGAGATGGAGTACGCCCTCCCGCGCGAGGCCGTCGTGGAGGCGCTGCGCGAACTGAAGGCGACGGTCGACCGGTCCCGGATGCGGATCAGCTTCCCCGTCGAGGTGCGCACCGCCCCGGCGGACGACATCACCCTGTCCACGGCGTCGGGACGGGACACCGCGTACATCGCCGTCCACATGTTCCAGGGCACCCCTCATCAGGCGTACTTCACGGCCGCGGAACGGATCTTCACCGCACACGCGGGACGACCGCACTGGGGCAAGGTGCACACCCGGGACGCCGAGTACTTCGCCGGGGTCTATCCGCGCTTCGGGGAGTTCACGGCGCTGCGGGACCGGCTGGATCCGGACCGGCGGTTCCAGAACGACTACCTGCGGAGGGTGCTGGGTCCGTAGCGGACGCGCCGGGCGCGGGGGCGGCCGCCGGTTCCTCGCCGGTGTCCGGTTCCCCCGGACCGCTCTCGTCCGGTGCGGGAGGCGGCGCCGAACTGCCCGTGGTGTCGGCGTCGCCGCCACGGGACGAGGCGCCGTCGTCCGGGGTGGCGGAGGGGTACCGGACGGGGCGGGTGCCGAACCGTCCCCGCCGGAACCGGAGTCGAGGCCCCCGGAACCGCCGGGGGCCCGGCCCTCGCGGGAGTCCGGCGACGACCCACCGCCGTCGGCAACGAACGCTCCGGGCCTCCGGCCCGCGCACAATGGATCGCGGCCTCCGTGAACTCCCGTGGAGCGCATGGCACTTGTCGCGCAACCGGAGCAGCCCCCGGATCAAGGGCCGGCACCGCGGCGTCGCGGAACTGCTCGCCGGTCCGCGCGAAGAAGTACTGGAGCACCGAACCACCGCAGGTGGCGACGACGCTGACGAGACCCGCGCCCAGGATGGTGCCGTACACCCCGAAGTACGGGGCGGGTCCGACGGCCACCACCACGGTCGAGGCACTGTCCGCGACCTGAGGCACGCTCAGATCGCTCCGCTTCCGCTTCGCCTCCTCCACGGCGCTCGACTCCAGTACGGCATCGGGCCTTTCGCGCATTCCGGCGCGCTACATGCCTTTACCGCACTTGAACGGCCAGGTGTGCGAGAGGGGGACGTACGGCCGAAAGCGGCAGTTCCGCATCCGGGGATTCCGTGAAGTACGCCACGCGCGTGATCGCGCAAGCCCGTCGGCGGTGGCGAAGTAGCGCCCCTCACGAGAAGTTGAGCGGCGCGCCAATCCACGCACGTGGTCCGAATGGAGTACTGTTGCGAGCCCTGGGTCCGGTCTCCAGCCTGGGCGTCCGCGACTTCGAAGGACCGCCGAGAAGGGGCTCGTTGCACAGGGTGACGGAGTTGGTCACTTAGCGTTGCGAAAAGGTAACCGTGTCATAACGGCGTCGCAGGGCCCGCGCCCGACACGCCGGGCAACTCGGCAAGGTTGTGGCAGGCTGCACCCGGGCAGGCCACACTCGACTAGCGGAAGCAGCGACGCACGTGACGTCGGCAGGCACCACCCGGGAGGTCCCCATGCCCGAACTGCGTGTCGTGGCCGTCTCCAATGACGGCACACGGCTGGTGCTGAAGGCTGCGGACAGCACGGAGTACACGCTTCCGATCGATGAGCGGCTCCGCGCCGCCGTGCGCGGCGACCGTCCCCGTCTCGGCCAGATCGAGATCGAGGTGGAGAGCCATCTCCGCCCCCGAGACATCCAGGCGCGGATACGCGCGGGCGCGAGCGCGGAAGAGGTCGCCCACATGGCGGGCATCCCCGTCGACCGCGTGCGTCGCTTCGAAGGCCCCGTGCTGGCCGAGCGCGCCTTCATGGCCGAGCGGGCCCGCAAGACCCCGGTCCGCCGCCCCGGCGAGAACTCCGGCCCGCTGCTCGGCGAGGCCGTGCAGGAGCGGCTGGTGCTGCGCGGCGCCGACAGGGACACCGTGCAGTGGGACTCCTGGCGCCGTGACGACGGCACCTGGGAAGTGCTGCTCGTCTACGTCGTCGCGGGCGAACCGCACTCGGCGAGCTGGACGTACGACCCGCCCCGGCGGCTCGTGCAGGCCGTCGACGACGAGGCCCGCTCGCTGATCGGCGAGGCCGACGACCTCGGTGCGCCCGAGCCCAGCTTCCCGTTCGTCCCGCGCATCGCACGGCTGCCGCGCGAGCGCACGCTGGAGCGGCCCCTCGAACGGGAGCGGCCGGGCCTGCCGCCGTCCCCGGCCGAGCCGGGCGAGGAGGGCGTGAGCGAGCGGGACTCGCTGACCAGTCTGCTGGAGGCGGTGCCGAGCTTCCGGGGCGACCTGGTGGTCCCGGAGCGACCGGCGCCCGAGCCGGTGGAGGAACCCGTCGCCGAGCCCGAGGCGGAGGAGCCTCCGGCGCCCGCGGCCTCGGCGGGTTCCGCCTACGCGGACGTCCTCATGCCGCGCTCCGTCGGCAGCCACCGTGACCGCCTCGTCGGCGCCACCGACCGCCAGGCCGAGGCCGACGGCGTCCGCCCGGGACGCAGAGCGGCGGTTCCCAGCTGGGACGAGATCGTGTTCGGGACACGGCGCAAGAAGCAGGAGTAGTCCCCGGAACAGCCCGAAGCACGAGGGCCCGCACCGCGACGATCGGGGTGCGGGCCCTCGGCGTACGGGTGAGCGGACCGCCCCGCCCCCGCGCGAGCCCGCGTCACTGCGGATCCGGGCCCACCGCCACCGGCCGCGACGGGTCCGAGGACCACTCCGACCACGACCCCACGTAGAGCGCCGCCGGGATCCCCGCCACGGCCAGCGCCAGCACCTCGTGCGCCCCGGAGACACCGGAACCGCAGTAGACGCCCACCTGTTCCCCGTCGCGCGCCCCCAGCGCGTCGAAGCGCGCCCGTAGCTCACCCGCGGGCAGAAAGCGGCCGTCCGCCCCCACGTTCTCGTTCGTCGGCGCCGACACCGCCCCGGGAATGTGCCCACCCACCGGATCGATCGGTTCCACGTCGCCCCGGTAGCGCTCCGCCGCCCGCGCGTCGAGCAGTACACCCGAACGGGCCAACGCCGCGGCCGCGTCCGCGTCGAGAAGTCCTTCGGCGCCGGGCTCCGGCCGGAAGTCGCCCTCCGTCGGCACCGGCAGCGCGGCCGACAGCGCGCCTTCCCAGGCGTGCAACCCCCCGTCCAGGACCCGTACGTCCGGGTGACCCGTCCAGCGCAACAGCCACCAGGCGCGGGCCGCGGCCCAGCCCTGGCCGCCGTCGTACACGACGACCCGGCGTCCCGAGGACACACCCGCACGGCGCATCGCCGCGCCGAACCGCGCGAGGTCAGGCAGCGGGTGGCGCCCGTGAGCGCCTGCGGCGGAGGCCAGCTCGCGGTCCAGATCGACGTAGACCGCGCCGGGGATGTGCCCGGCGGCGTACTCGGTGCGGCCGTCGAACGGCTGCTGACCGGCCGCCTTTGCGACGCTCAGCTGCCAGCGGACGTCGAGCAGGACGGGGGGACGGGTTCCCGCCAGGTCGCTCGCGAGTTCGGATGCGGTGATGATGGCGTTCATGGTCACCATCCTTGCGCACGGGGTGGCCTCATCGTCCAGGCCCGGCTACTCTGCTCGGCCGGACGCACTCGATCACCAGGCGTACGGGATCGAGCACAAGCGGTAGAGCCGATCGACATCCGAGAGCAATCCCCCGGAAACGAACAAGCAACCGCAGACCGGACAACTGCCGGGCGTGGAGCGGAATGCGGCGGTGCGCCCGGAGAGCGGGACAGCGAGGGCGGTGCGAGCATCGGGCACGGGGGTCCGAGAGCGGAAGCGACGCGGCCACCGCGAGGGGCCGAGGGGAGAGTGACGATGACCGAGGCACGGGGGTCGGCCGACCGCGAGGGCGAGGCGCACGCCCGGTGCACGCCCGGCGCACCCTGCTGGGTGAGCCTGATGGTGCACGGTCTGGCCGCGACCGAGGAGTTCTACGGGACCCTGTTCGGCTGGGAGTTCCGCCCCGGGCCGCGGCAGCTCGGCCCCTATGTGCGGGCTCTGCTCGACGGCCGCGAGGTGGCGGGCATCGGGCGGCTGCCGCCGGACCGGCATCTCCCCGTCGCCTGGACGCCGTACCTGGCCTCCGACGACATCGGCCGGAGCGCCGAGACGATCCGGCTGTGCGGCGGCACGGTCGGCGTGGGCCCCCTCGACGCGGAGGACGCCGGGCGGCTCGCCATCTGCTCGGACCCCTCGGGAGCCGTTTTCGGCGTCTGGCAGGCGGCGGCCCATCACGGCATCGGCATCGCGGGGTTGCCGGGGACCCCGGCCTGGCACGAGCTGCTGACGTTCGAGTCGGAGCGCATCGCCAAGTTCTACGGCAGCGTCTTCGGCCACGAGCCGGAACCGGTCGTCTCCGCCGACATCGACTACCTCACCCTGCACCTCGACGGCCGCCCGGTCGCCGGCATCCACGGCATGGGCACGGCGCTCCCCCGGGACCGGGGCCCGCACTGGCTGACGTACTTCGAGGTCGACGACACGGACGAGGCGCTGCACCATGTCACGGGACTGGGCGGCCATGTCCTCAAACCGGCGCGCGAGAGCGCGCACGGGCGGGTGGCCACCGTGACCGACCCCGAAGGCGCGCGCTTCGCCCTGATCCAGAGCCGGCGCTGACGCCGGCGCGCGGCTCAGGCCGACCCCGGAGCCCTCTGCCGGCGCGCGTGACGCGTGGGCGTCCGGTGTGATCCGCGTCCGCGTGGGGCGTCGGCGGGGTGGTCGCGGCAGTGGCCGGGGGCGGGGGCGTCCCGACGGCCGCCCGGCCGGTCGGGCCTGGTCACCGCGTACCGATGGCGGGAATAAGCAGGGGTCGCCGGACGCTTTCCGCGCGCATGAAGAAGATTGGTTTTCTCTCGTTCGGCCACTGGTCGCCGAGTCCGCACTCCCAGACGCGGTCCGCGGCGGACTTCCTGCACCAGTCCATCGACCTGGCGGTCGCGGCCGAGGAAATCGGGGTGGACGGTGCGTACTTCCGCGTACACCACTTCGCGCGGCAGGCGGCCGGCCCGTTCCCGCTGCTCTCGGCCATCGGTGCACGGACCTCGAAGATCGAGATCGGCACCGGCGTGATCGACATGCGCTATGAGAACCCGATGTACATGGCCGAGGACGCCGGTGCCGCCGACCTCATCTCGGGCGGCCGACTGCAGCTCGGCGTCAGCCGTGGGTCACCGGAGCAGGTGATCGACGGCTGGCGCCACTTCGGTTACGTCCCCGCCGAGGGCGAGACCGGGACGGACATGGCCCGCCGGCACACCGAGGCCTTCCTCAAGGTGCTCGACGGCGAGGGCTTCGCCGAGCCCAACCCGCGGCCGATGTTCCCCAACCCGCCGGGGCTGCTGCGCATCGAGCCGCACTCCGAGGGGCTGCGCGAACGGATCTGGTGGGGGTCCGGCTCCAACGCGACCGCGGTCTGGGCGGCGAAGCTGGGGATGAACCTGCAGAGTTCCACGCTGAAGAACGACGAGACGGGTGAGCCGCTGCACGTCCAGCAGCGCAAGCAGATCGAGGCGTACAAGGAGGCGTTCAAGGCGGCAGGCCACGCGCGCGAGCCGCGGGTGTCGGTCAGCCGCAGCATCTTCGCCCTGACCGACGACGTCGACCGGGCCTACTTCGGCCATGACCGCAACTCGCGGGACCAGATCGGCAGGATCGACGACACGACCAAGGCGATCTTCGGCCGCTCGTACGCCGCCGAGCCGGACGTGCTGGTGAAGCAGCTCCAGGAGGACGAGGCGATCCAGGCCGCGGACACCCTGCTGCTGACCGTCCCGAACCAGCTCGGCGTCGACTACAACGTCCATGTGCTGGAGAGCATCCTCACCCACGTGGCACCCGGGCTCGGCTGGCGCTGAGTGGTGCGCCCGCCGTGTGCGCCCGCCGCGTGCGGTCGGGGCGGGCGCACGCGGCGGGGCGGTCGTCGGGCGCCCCGCCGGGTGCGTGACTGCGTATGGGCTGAACGTCGAGCCCGCCTGGCGCGGGTGCTTCCGGGCGCCCGCCCCACAAGACGCGGTCGGCGAGGGGCCGGGGACCCTCGTCAGGCCGAAGTGATGGGCAGCACGTCGGGCGACAGTGGCGCCGCGTGCGCGGAGGCGGCCGTCATACGGCGCCGGTGATGCCGGCGACACAGCACCTCGTAGCCGACGGTGTCCGCCTGGTTGACATCGCCGACGACCACCTGGGCACCCTCGACGACCATCTGACCGCCGACCGTGCGGGCGTTGTGCGTGGCCCGGGCGCCGCACCAGCACAGGGCCTCGACCTGGAGCACCTCCACCCTGTCGGCCAGCTCCACCAGCCGCTGGGAGCCCGGGAAGAGCTTGGTGCGGAAGTCGGTCGTGATGCCGAAGGCGTAGACGTCCAGGCCCAGGTCGTCGACCACGCGCGCGAGTTGGTCGATCTGCTCCGGCGCCAGGAACTGCGCCTCGTCCGCGATCACGTAGTCCGCGCGCCCGCCCTGCGAGAGCCGGTCCACGATGTAGGCGTACAGGTCCATGCCGTCGGCGACCTCGACCGCGTCCGTGACCAGGCCGAGCCGGGAGGACAGCTTGCCCTCGCCGGCGCGGTCGTCACGGGTGAAGATCACGCCCTGCAGTCCGCGCGTGGAACGGTTGTGCTCGATCTGGAGAGCCAGTGTCGACTTCCCGCAGTCCATCGTTCCGGAGAAGAACACCAGCTCGGGCATGGGAAGTCGAACACCTTTCGGCAAGAGGTCGGGGTGGGGGTCAGGAACGTACTTCGAACAGCGGGACCAGCTGCTCGGCAGGGGTCATCGAGCCGTGGTTGCCCACCATCAGGGACTCCTTGGGCTCCCGCTGGGAGGCGATGAGCAGCACGTCGTCGCAGGCGGCCGCGACCACGTCGCCGATGCGCGCGTACACCCGGTCGTCGATGTGCGGCCCGAACCAGCCCGCCGCGATCGCCTCGTCCCGCGAGGCCACCCAGAACTGCTCGCCGAGCACCTCGCGCCAGCAGGTCAGTACGTCGTTGCCGGCGCCCGGCACCGCGTACACGTGCCGGGCGCGGCCCTCGCCGCCGAGCAGGGCGACGCCCGCGCTCAGCTCCCAGTCCTCGTCGAAGTCGATGCGGTGCTGCTCGTCGAAGGGCACGTCGACCATGCCGTGGTCGGCGGTGACGTAGAGCGCGCTGCGCGGCGGCAGTTGCTCGGCCAGGCGCTGGACCAGGCGGTCGACGTGCATGAGCTGACCGACCCAGGTGTCGGAGGCGACGCCGTAGCGGTGACCCGCGCCGTCGAGTTCGGCGTAGTACGTGTAGACGAGACTGCGGTCGCCGGCGGCGAGCTGCTCGGCGGCGAGGTCCATGCGCTCCTCACCGGTCAGCCGCCCGTGGAACGTTCCTCCGCTGAGCGCGACCTTCGTCAGCGGGGTGTTCTGGAAGGCGGGCGACGAGACCTGCGCGGCGTGCACCCCGGCGCGCTCGGCCAGCTCGAAGACCGTGGGATAGGGCTGCCAGACGGCCGGCGGGGTCCAGGGGTGCCAGCGGAGCTGGTTCATCAGCTCGCCGGTGTCCGGGTTGCGTGCGGTGTAGCCGGGCAGGCCGTGCGCGCCCGGCGGGAGGCCGGTGCCGACGGAGGCCAGGGAGGTCGCGGTGGTCGCCGGGTAGCCGGTGGTGAGGGGACGGCCCGTGCCGCCGCGCGAGGAGGGGAGCAGCGAGGTCAAAAAGGGCGCCTCCTGCGGGTGTGCCTTCACCTGTTCCCAGCCGAGCCCGTCGATCAGGAACACGCAGACCCGGTCCGCGGGAGTGAGCTCGGTGATCGCCGCGGTCATGCCGGGTACGCCCATGCCGGCGGCCAGGGTCGGCAGGAGGTCGGCGAGCGAGCCCGTGCCGTACTCGGGGCGCGGGGCGGACTCGACTGCGAGGGGCTCGGGGTGTTCCCAAGCGGCGGGCTGAGCCATCAGCGCGTGGGGTCCGCGGTCGCCTCGGAGATGGCCTGCGCGAAGACCAGCGCCTGGCGGACCGTCTCCGGGCCGTCCCCGGCCTCGCTCACGCGCAGGCTGAGGTCGTCCGCGGTCGAGCTGCCCGTGTAGCCGTGGTCGGCCTCGCAGTTGGGGTCGCCGCAGGCGGCGGGCTCCAGGTCGATGCGGGAGACGGCACCCCAGCCGATGGTCAGCACCACCTCGCGCGGGAGGGTGCCCGGCGTGTACGACTCGGGGTTCGCGACGACGCGGCTGACCACGACCGAGGAGATCCGGTCGAGCTTCACCGACTCCGTCGAGGTCGTGGCGTACGGCGCCGGCGAGGTGCTGTCGGCGGCCTGCTCATCGGTGTGGCTGACGATGAAGCGGTGGTCGGTCAGCACGAGCACGGTCACATGCCGCCGCACCTCGTTCTGGTCGAACGTCGTCTCCTGGTGGACCAGGTACGACCGGATGGGCTCGCCACCCACAGCGGCCTCCACCGCCTCGGCCACGAGTGCCGGGTAGTAGCCGCTGCGCTCGATCGCCGCACGCAGCCCCTGGGTCGTCGTAGTGGTCTTGGCCATGCCGTCCATCCTACGGGGACCCACTGACTGCGAGGCACCGCTCGGGCGCGGCCGGGTGGTGCCGGACTCCGGACTCAGTACGTCGGCAGGGTCCGCGGGCCCAGGTCGCCGCGGACGGGGGGCGGGGCCAGGCGGACGGAGGCGCCCAGGACGCTCAGGCCGTGCGACGCGACGACCACGGGCTCGAGGGTGACCGCGACCACCTCCGGGTGGTCGTCGACCAGACGGGAAACCCGCAGGAGCAGCTCCTCGAGGGCCGGGGTGTCGACGGGGGTGGAGCCGCGCCAGCCGAAGAGGAGCGGCGCGGTCCTGATCGAGCGGATCATCGAGGTCGCCTCCCGGTCGGTGACCGGGACCAGCCGGTGCGCGGTGTCACCGAGCAGCTGCGAGGCGGCCCCGGCGAGCCCGAAGGAGAGCACCGCTCCGACGGCCGGGTCGATCACGGCCCTGACGACGGTGTCCACCCCGCGCGGGGCCATCCGCTGCACGACCGGTCGCAGCTGCTCAGGGGCGCCGAACATCTCCGCCAACTCGGCGTATGCCCGGCGCAGTTGCTCCTCGTCCGCGAGATCGAGCCGGACACCGCCGAGGTCGGCACGGTGACGCAGGTGGGGCGCGGTGGCCTTGAGGGCGACGGGGTAGCCGAGGGCGCGGGCCGCGGCCGCCGCCTCGTCGGGGGTCGGGGCGGGCAGGGCACGGTGCACACGGACGCCGTACCGGCGCAGCAGCTCGCAGGTCTCCTCCGTGCCGAGCGTGAGCCCCTGTCCGCGCGCGAGCAGCCCGCCGATCAGCTCCGCCGCTCCCTTCTCGTCGATGTCGTCGTACTCGGGCACCTTCCCGGGGTCGGCGGCCTCCCGACGCCACTGCCCGTAGTTGACGGCCTGCGCGAGCGCGCGGACGGCGCGTTCGGCGGCGGGATAGGCGGGGATCAGGCGGGAGTCCCTGGGGGGCAGGGGCGTGGAAGTCGTGGGGGTTTCCTCACCTGCGGTGACGTTCGACGTGCGTGTCCGTGGGGGCTGCGAGGGCTGCGGGGCCTGCGAAGGACTCGCCGCGCGCGTGGACCACGGCCTCGACGGCTCCGGGCGTGAGGGTTCGGCGACTCGCCCGGCGCTCGGCGACGCCTGGGGTGCGGCGCTCAGCGACGCCTGGGGTGCCGTGCTCGCCGCCGCCGAGAGCGCGTCCGCGAGTCCGCCCAGCTCCACGTGCACCACCAGCACGGGCTTGGCCGGTACCGCCGCCGCGCCCGCCCTGAGCGCCTCCGCCAGCGCCGCGTCCCCCGCCTGTCCCTCCCCCACCATGGGTATCGCGGTCACCACGACCGCGTCGCACGTTTCGTCGGCCAGCGCCCGCGCCAGCGCCTCCCGGAAGTCCTCGGGCGACGCCGCGGTGGTGAGGTCCCGCGGCGCCTGCGGCCGCAGCCCCTCGGCCAGGCACGCGTCGTAGGTGAGCAGCCCCAGGGATTCGGAGTTCCCGAGGATCGCCACCCTCGGCCCCGCCGGCAGCGGCTGGCGCGCGAGCAGCAGACCGGCGTCCACCAGTTCGGTGATCGTGTCCACCCGGATCACCCCGGCCTGCCGCAGCAGCGCGGACACCGTGGTCTGCGGCAGCCGGGTGGCCCGTACCGCGTGCCCCTGCGGCGCCCCACCCCCGTGGAGCGCGCCCTGCACCACGACGAGCGGCTTCGTCGCCGCGGTCCGCCGCGCCAGGCGGGTGAACTTGCGCGGGTTGCCGATGGTCTCCAGGTACATCAGGACGACATCGGTGTCCGGATCGTCGTACCAGTACTGGAGCAGGTCGTTGCCGGAGACGTCCGCGCGGTTGCCGGACGCGACGAACGTCGACACACCCGTGACGCCGGTGACCCCGCCGCCGCGCCGGTGCAGCCGGGACAGCAGCGCGATACCGATCGCTCCCGACTGCGCGAACAGCCCGATCCGTCCGGGCCGGGGCATCTCCGGTGCCAGCGAGGCGTTCAGCTGCGCCCCCGGGGAGGTGTTGATGATCCCGAAGGCGTTCGGCCCGATGATCCGCATGCCGTACGCGCGCGCGTGCCGCACGAGTTCACGTTGCCGCTCGCGTCCTTCGGGCCCGCTCTCGGCGTACCCGGCGGAGAGCACGACGAGTCCCTGGACCCCGTGTTCGCCGCACTCGGCGACCACCTCGGGAACGTGTTCGGCGGGCACCGCCACCACCGCGAGGTCGACGGGCTCGGCGATGTCGCGCACCGACCGGTACGCCGGCACCCCGTCGAGTTCCTTCCGCCCCTCGGGCAGCGCCCTGTTCACGGCGTAAAGGCGGCCGGTGAATCCCGCCTCCCGGATGTTGCCGAGCACACTGCGGCCCACGCCCCCGGGCGTGCGCCCGGCGCCGACGACCGCGATCGCACCGGGCGTCAGCAGTCGCCGGACCGACCGTCCCTCGGCGCGCTGCTCACGCGCGCGCTGCACCGCGAGCGAGCGGTCGGTGGGTTCCAGGTCGAACTCCAGGCGTACGACGCCGTCCTCGAAGCTGCGCTTCTGGGTGTACCCGGCGTCCGTGAACACCTTGATCATCTTGTTGTTGGCGGGCAGCACCTCGGCGGCGAAGCGACGGACGCCACGCTCCCGGGCGACGGCGCCTATGTGCTCCAGCAGGGTGGAGGCGACGCCGCGCCCCTGGTGGGCGTCCTGCACCAGGAAGGCGACCTCGGCCTCGTCGGCTGGGGCGGACGCGGGCATGCCGTCGGCGCCGATGCGGTCGTAGCGTACGGTGGCGATGAACTCGCCGCCGATGGTGGCCGCGAGTCCCACCCGGTCCACGAAGTCGTGGTGCGTGAAGCGGTGGACGTCCTTCGCGGACAGGCGCGGGTAGGGCGCGAAGAACCGGTAGTACTTCGACTCGTCCGACACCTGCTCGTAGAAGCTGACCAGGCGCTCGGCGTCGTCGACGGTGATGGGCCGGATGCGTGCGGTGCCGCCGTCGCGCAGCACCACGTCGGCCTCCCAGTGGGCGGGGTACTCGTGCCGGTCCGACGGGCTCTGCATGGGCCCCAGAGTACGGCTCGCGTACGACAGCGGCGCGAGGCAGTGTGTGGAGGGGCACACCGGACCGAGGCCGCGGTCCGGTGCCGTCCGGACGTGACGCAGGTCCCGTCCGGGCACGCTTCGCGATATGGGAAACTGGTCTAGACAACCCTGAACACCCGAAGGGCAGCATCACATGGCTGAGCGCCGCGTCAACGTCGGCTGGGCCGAGGGCCTCCACGCCCGCCCCGCCTCCATCTTCGTCCGAGCCGCCACGGCCGCAGGCGTCCCGGTGACGATCGCCAAGGCGGACGGCAACCCCGTCAACGCGGCCTCCATGCTGGCCGTCCTGGGTCTGGGCGCCCAGGGTGGCGAGGAGATCGTCCTGGCCTCCGACGCCGAGGGCGCGGACGCCGCGCTCGACCGTCTGGCCAAGCTGGTGGCGGAGGGTCTCGAGGAGCTCCCCGAGACCGTCTGAACCCGCTGACGGCATTTCTGCGGCCGCGTCGCCCATTCCGGGCGGCGCGGCCGCGCCGTTTTCCCGCCGGCCCGCTCGACCGTACTTTCGCCACGCGGTCCGAGGGAATTCCAGGCATGACGAAAAGGGCAGCGGAAATACACCGCCACCGATTATCACTTTCTTTGTATACGGTGCCCGTGTTAATGCCGGAGGCCCGACATGTTTACGGCATGTTGCGAGGTCCTCACACGGTCCGCGCGATCGCCGCCGCCGGGGAGGCGGAGCCGGTGCGCGCCGGTCGCGCGCTCGGCGTGCACCGCCGTGACCGCGCGCGCCCGCTCGCCGTCGCCGCGCGCCACCGCGTCCACGATCGCGCCGTGCTCCGCCCAGGACTCCGCGAGGCTGGCGGGCGCCTCCACCGCGTACGTCCAGGCGATCTTGTGCCGCAACTGGGTCAGCATCGCGATCAGCGCGGGGCTCCCGGAAGCCTGGGCGAGCGTCTCGTGGAACCAGCCGCCCAGGGAGCGCAGATCCTCGCTGCCGCCCCGCCTGGCCCGCTCCTGACCCAACCGGACCAGGCCCCGCAGCACCTTCAGATGGGCCTCGGTGCGCCGTTGCGCGGCCCGCGCGGCGCCGAGCGGCTCCAGCAGCAGGCGCATCTCCAGAAGGTCGGCGGCCTCCTGCTCGGTCGGCTCCGCGACGCACGCGCCCGCGTGCCTCCGGGTCACCACGAAGCCCTCGGCCTCCAACGTGCGCAGGGCCTCGCGGACGGGGACGCGCGAGACGCCGTAGCGGCGCGCGAGGAGCTCCTCGGTGAGCCGGCCGCCACGCTCGTAGACACCCGCGACGATGTCGTCCCGGATGGCCGTGCACACCGAATGCGCCGGAATACGCATGACCGACCTCCGCCTTAATCCCCGTGAAACGCCGACGACTGACGTGTGTTCCGTGACTCTATTGCAATGAGCCGGAATTTCCGATGGCGGGCCGGAATCCATGCATATTTTTTGGACATACAGGTGGACGAAACGCCGAAAGCCCCGGCTCGGGGAGAGCCGGGGCCACGGGAGGCGGGGACGGCGCCGTCAGACGCCGACGCCGTGCGAGCGGAGGTAGGCGAGCGGATCGATGTCCGTGCCGTACTCCGCCGTCGTCCGGGCCTCGAAGTGCAGGTGCGCCCCGGTGACGTTGCCGGTGGCCCCGGACAGGGCGATCCGCTGCCCCGGGGTGACCGTCTGGCCCACCGAGACCGAGAAGGACGACAGGTGACCGTACTGGGTGTACGTGCCGTCGTTCATCTTGATCACTACTTGATTGCCGTACGCACCGCCCCAGCCGGCCTCGACGACCGTGCCGGAGCCGACCGCGCGCACGGGCGTGCCGCTCGCCGCGTGGAAGTCGACACCGGTGTGGCTGCCGGAGGACCACAGGGCACCGCCGGCCCGGTAGCCGGTGGAGACGTAGGAACCGCCGATCGGCGACACGAAGGTGTTGAGGCGCTTGCGCTCGGCCGCACGGGCGGCGCGCTCCTCGGCCTCGCGGGCCTCCTCGGCGCGCTTCTTGGCGGCGGCCTCGGCCTTCTTCTCGGCCTCGGCCTCCGCGGCCGCCTGCCGCTGGGCGACGGCTTGGGCGTCTATCTGCGCGGCGACGGCGTCGCCGATGCTGATGACCGGGAGCAGGCCGGTCTGCTCGGCCACGGGCTCGTCGGCGAGCGCGGGAACGGCCAGGGTGCCGAGGACGCCGGTGGTGGTGAGGGCCGCGACTCCCGCGGCGCGGGCGGTGGTGCGCTTCGTCCGGCTGGGACGACGATGCTTCCCGGTGGCGCGCGTGAACGCCATGTAGTGGCTGGTCCTTTCCTTCCCTCTCGCCTACCGGGTTAGCTGACGGGTTCGGAGCAGGAAGGTCTCCTACGGACTCCCTCGCCGTGCGCGGGCGTCCGATTCACCCCAGGGACTTCATGGTTGGGTCCCCGGCTCCCCTGGCTCGCGCCGTACGGGGACTCGGCGATGACTGCCCGGTGCCGCGGACGCGGCGCACTGCGTGACGGACAGCCCGGACGACGCTAAGCGGGACATCTTTCAATCCCCAAACACATTCGGGCTTTTGTAGCGCATCCCACAGGTCAGACAGGAAACCTCTCCCCCAATTGGGACATAAGGGGGCCCTGGTGACACATCAGTCACCAGGGCCCCACGCGCGTGCCGGTCGCCGGCCCTACTCGGCCGACACGACCGTGACTTCGCCGATGCCGAGGGCCTCGACGGGCGCCTTGATCTGCGCCGCGTCACCCACGAGGATCGTCACCAGACGATCCGCCGGGAAGGCGCTGACGACAGCCGCGGTCGCCTCGACGGTGCCGGTGGCGGCGAGCTGCTGGTACAGCGTCGCCTGGTAGTCGTCGGGGAGGTGCTGCTCGACCTGGTCGGCCAGGGTCCCCGCGACGGCCGCCGCGGTCTCGTACTTCAGCGGCGCCACACCCACGAGGTTCTGCACGGCGACGTCCCGCTCGGCGTCCGTGAGCCCCTCCGCGGCGAGCGTGCGCAGCACCGTCCAGAGGTCCTCCAGAGCGGGACCGGTGTTCGGTGTGTCCACGGAACCGCTGATGGCGAGCATCGCGGCACCGCTGCCGTCGGGCGCGGAGCGCAGCACCTGACCGAACGAACGCACCCCGTAGGTGTAGCCCTTCTCCTCGCGCAGGACGCGGTCCAGACGGGAGGTGAGGGTGCCGCCCAGGCTGTATGTGCCGAGTACCTGGGCCGCCCAGACGCGGTCGTGCCTGTCGGGCCCGACGCGGCCGATCAGCAGCTGGGTCTGGACGGCGCCGGGACGGTCGACGATCACCACGCGGCCGGTGTCGTCGGCCGTCACCGGCGGCAGGGGACGCGGCTGCGCCTGCGAGCCGGCCCAGGCGCCGAGGGTCTCGCCGAGCAGCACCTCGACGTCGATGCCCGTGAGGTCGCCGACCACCACGGCGGTGGCCGTGGCGGGGCGGACGTGCCGCTCGTAGAAGGCGCGGACGGCGACGGAGTCGATCTTCGCGACCGTCTCCTCGGTGCCCTGGCGCGGGCGGGCCATGCGCGAGGCGGCCGGGAACAGCTCCTTGGAGAGCTCCTTGGCGGCCCGCCGGGCGGGGTTGGCCAGCTCGTGCGGGATCTCGTCGAGGCGGTTGCGGACCAGCCTCTCGACCTCGCTGTCGGTGAAGGCGGGCGCCCTGAGGGCGTCGGCCAGCAGTCCGAGGGCCTTGGGCAGGCGGGAGACCGGCACCTCCAGGCTCAGCCGGACGCCGGGGTGGTCGGCGTGCGCGTCCAGGGTGGCACCGCAGCGCTCCAGCTCGGCGGCGAACTCCTCGGCGGAGTGCTTGTCGGTGCCCTCGGAGAAGGCCCGGGCCATGATCGTGGCGACGCCGTCGAGACCGGCCGGTTCGGCCTCCAGAGGCGCGTCGAGCAGCACCTCCACGGCCACGACCTGCTGGCCGGGGCGATCGCAGCGCAGCACCGTCAGGCCGTTGTCGAGCGTCCCGCGCGCGGGAGCCGGGAACGCCCAGGGGCGGGCCACGCCCGCCTGCGGCCGGGGGTGGAAGTTCATCGTGGCGAGCTCGGTCACTTGGCCGCCTCCTCGGTGTCGTCGTCTGCGTCGGTCTCGGCGGCTTCCGGAGCAGTGGGCTCGTAGACGAGCACCGCGCGGTTGTCGGGCCGCAGGCGTGCCTTGGCGACCTCCTGGACCTCCTCGGCCGTCACCTCCAGCAGGCGCCGCACGGCGGTGAAGGCGAGCTTCGGATCTCCGAACAGCACCGCGTAGCGGCAGAGTTCGTCGGCGCGGCTGGCAACCGTGCCCAGCCGGTCCAGCCACTCCCGCTCCAGAAGGGCCTGCGCCCGCTCCATCTCCTCGGCCGTCGGGCCCTCCTCGGCGAACCGGGCGAGCTCCTCGTCGATGGCGGCCTCGATCACCGGCACCTCGACGTCACCGGACGTCTTCACGTCCAGCCATCCCAGGGACGGCGCTCCGGCCAGCCGCAGCAGGCCGAACCCGGCCGCCACCGCCGTGCGGTCGCGGCGTACGAGCCGGTTGTACAGGCGGGAGGACTCGCCGCCGCCGAGGATGGTGAGCGCGACGTCGGCCGCGTCGCACGCGCGTGTGCCGTCGTGCGGAAGCCGGTAGGCACCCATCAGGGCACGCGCCGGGACCTCCTCCTCGATCACCTCACGCAGTTCCTCGCCGATGACCTCGGGCAGCGAGCCGTCGCGCGGGGCGGGCTTGCCGTCATGGGCGGCGATGGAGCCGAAGTACTTCTTGATCCATTCGAGCGTCCGCTCGGGATCGATGTCGCCCACCACCGACAGCACCGCGTTGTTCGGCGCGTAGTACGTGCGGAAGAACTGGCGGGCGTCCTCCAGGGTCGCCGCGTCCAGATCGGCCATCGAACCGATCGGCGTGTGGTGGTACGGGTGGCCGTCCGGGTACGAGAGGGCGGCGAGCCGCTCGAAGGCGGTGCCGTAGGGGACGTTGTCGTAGCGCTGGCGGCGCTCGTTCTTGACGACGTCCCGCTGGTTCTCCATCGACTCGTCGTCCAGGGCGGTGAGCAGCGAGCCCATGCGGTCCGCCTCCAGCCAGAGCGCGAGCTCCAGCTGGTGGGTGGGCATGGTCTCGAAGTAGTTGGTGCGCTCGAAGCTGGTGGTGCCGTTCAGGGAGCCTCCAGCGCCCTGCACCAGCTCGAAGTGCCCGTTCCCCTTGACCTGGGCGGAGCCCTGGAACATCAGGTGCTCGAAAAGGTGAGCCAGCCCGGTACGCCCCTTGACCTCGTGGCGCGAGCCGACGTCGTACCACAGGCACACCGCGGCGACCGGGGTCAGGTGGTCCTCAGAGAGCACCACACGCAGGCCGTTGTCCAAGCGGTGCTCTGTCGCTGTCAGCCCGCCGGAGCCTGCCTCGGCTGTGGCCGTGTGACCCATGGGCATGTACGTCCCTTCGATCGCTGTGCGGTCGGGAAACCGCAGTATTCCTGCCAGTCCTGCCACTGTATGCAAGCGTGCCGAGCCGGTGTGAAGTTCCCGGATCGCGTACGCCCTGAGCGAGAATCCGGTTGCCCTCCGGGAAGGCGTAGCCTGCGGGTCAGCGCGGGGCCGGGCGGCCGACGTCGGGTCCAGCGTCCGCGCTGTCAGTGGCGCGGTCCACAATGGTCCGCGTCAGATGCCGTTCACGCTTCAGCACGAGTGAGCCGCAGGGACCTGAGCGTCCCATGGGCGAACGACCAGAAAACAGGAGGAGCCGGCAGCGATGGCCCGCCGCAGCACGAAGACCCCGCCGCCCGACGACTCGTACGAGGAGCGGATCCTCGACATCGACGTCGTGGACGAAATGCAGGGCTCCTTCCTCGAGTACGCGTACTCGGTCATCTACTCCCGGGCCCTGCCGGACGCCCGTGACGGTCTCAAGCCTGTGCACCGCCGCATCGTCTACCAGATGAACGAGATGGGCGTCCGCCCCGACCGCGGGTACGTGAAGTGCGCCCGCGTCGTCGGCGAGGTCATGGGCAAGCTGCATCCGCACGGCGACGCGTCGATCTACGACGCCCTGGTGCGCATGGCCCAGCCGTTCTCCATGCGGGTGCCGCTGGTGGACGGCCACGGCAACTTCGGCTCGCTGGGCAACGACGACCCGCCCGCCGCCATGCGGTACACCGAGTGCCGGATGGCCGAGGCCACGAGCCTGATGACGGAGTCGATCGACGAGGACACGGTCGACTTCGCTCCCAACTACGACGGCCAGGAGCAGGAGCCCGCGGCCCTGCCCGCCGCGTTCCCGAACCTGCTGGTCAACGGCGCTTCCGGAATCGCCGTCGGCATGGCCACGAACATGCCGCCGCACAACCTGCGCGAGGTCGTCGCGGCCGCCCGCCACCTGATCAGGCATCCGAGCGCCGACCTCGACGCCCTGATGCGGCACGTCCCGGGCCCCGACCTGCCCACCGGCGGCCGGATCGTCGGCCTCACCGGGATCCGCGACGCCTACGAGACGGGCCGCGGCACGTTCAAGATCCGCGCGACGGTCTCCGTGGAGGACGTGACGGCACGCCGCAAGGGCCTGGTCGTCACGGAGCTGCCCTTCACGGTCGGCCCGGAGAAGGTGATCGCGAAGATCAAGGACCTGGTCGGCTCGAAGAAGCTCCAGGGCATCGCCGACGTCAAGGACCTCACCGACCGCCAGCACGGGCTGCGCCTGGTCATCGAGATCAAGAACGGCTTCGTGCCGGAGGCGGTCCTGGAGCAGCTCTACAAGCTGACGCCGATGGAGGAGTCCTTCGGCATCAACAACGTGGCGCTGGTCGACGGCCAGCCCCTCACGCTGGGCCTGAAGGAACTCCTGGAGGTCTACCTCGACCACCGCTTCGAGGTCGTGCGCCGCCGCTCGGAGTTCCGCCGCGGCAAGCGGCGCGACCGGCTGCACCTGGTCGAGGGCCTGCTGACGGCGCTGGTGGACATCGACGAGGTGATCCGCCTCATCCGCTCCAGCGACAACTCCGCGCAGGCCAAGGAGCGTCTGATCGAGCGCTTCGGGCTGAGCGACATCCAGACGCAGTACATCCTGGACACGCCGCTGCGCCGCCTGACCAAGTACGACCGCATCGAGCTGGACGCCGAGAAGGAGCGGCTCACCGCGGAGATCGAGGAACTGACCCAAATCCTGGAGTCGGACACCGAGCTGCGCAAGCTGGTCTCCACCGAACTGGCCGCCGTGTCGAAGAAGTTCGGCACCGACCGGCGTACGGTGCTGCTGGACTCGACCGCCACACCGGTGGCGGCCGTTCCGCTCCAGGTGGCCGACGACCCCTGCCGGATCCTGCTGTCCTCGACGGGACTGCTGGCACGCACGGCGAACGCGGAGCCGTTCCCGGAGGACGCCTCCGCCAAGCGCGCCAAGCACGACGTGATCATGTCGGCGGTGCCGGCCACGGCCCGCGGCGAGGTGGGCGCGGTGACCTCGGCGGGCCGGCTGCTGCGGATCAATGTCGTCGACCTCCCGCAGCTCCCGGAGGCGACGGCACCGAACGTGTCCGGCGGGGCGCCGCTGACCGAGTTCGTCTCCCTGGAGGGCGACGAGACGGTGGTCTGCCTGACCACGCTCGACGAGTCCTCGCCCGGGCTCGCCCTCGGCACGGAGCAGGGCATCGTCAAGCGCGTCGTTCCCGACTACCCGGCCAACAAGGAGGAGCTGGAGGTCATCACCCTCAAGGAGGGCGACCGGATCGTCGGCGCGGTGGAGCTGCGCACCGGCGAGGAGGACCTGGTCTTCGTCACGGACGATGCCCAACTCCTGCGCTACCAGGCCTCGCAGGTGCGTCCGCAGGGCCGTCCGGCGGGCGGTATGGCGGGCATCAAGCTCACCGAGGGCGCCAAAGTCATCTCCTTCACGGCGGTGGACCCGGCGGTGGACGCGGTCGTCTTCACGGTCGCCGGCTCGCGCGGCACACTCGACGACTCCGTGCATACGACGGCCAAGCTGACGCCGTTCGACCAGTACCCGCGCAAGGGCCGGGCGACCGGTGGCGTGCGCTGCCAGCGGTTCCTGAAGGGCGAGGACTGCCTGTCCTTCGCCTGGGCGGGCGCCACGCCTGCCCTCGCCGCACAGAAGAACGGCTCGCCCACCGAGCTGCCCGAGATGGACCCGCGCCGCGACGGCTCGGGCATCTCCCTGGCGAAGCCCGTCGGGGCGGTGGCGGGGCCGGTCTAGGCCGAGGGCTCCTCGGGATCCGTCGCGTACGGATCCCGAGCGTCCGCGTCCGGTACGTCCGGATCCTGGACGTCCGGATCATGCGCGTCCGCCACGAAGCGCAGGACGCCCCACATGCCGTGCTCATCGGCGTGCGGGGCGTCGCTCCCGCACGCCGCGAGTTCCTCGTCGAGGGCGGAGGCGTCGATGCCGGAGCCGATGAGGACGAGTTGGGTGAGGCGCTCGGCGTCGGCAGCCCACGGCTCCGGGTAGAAACGCAGGAACCGCCCGACGGCGTGCACGGCGTACCGGTTGCGCGCGTCGTGCGGGCCGAAGTCGACGTACCCCTTGATGCGGTAGAGCCCTTCGGGCCGACTGTCGAGGAACACCATCAACCGGCGCGGGTCGAACGGCACCTCGGAGACGAAGGAGAGGCTGTCGTAGGCGCTGTGCAGATGCCCGGCGTGCTCGTGCTCGTGCTCAGCGCCCGCACCGTGATGATCGTGCAGATCGTCGAAGGACAACTGCCCGACGCGCTCGCCCGAGGGCCGGCAGTCGAAGAGGAACTCGGGGTCGACACGGCCGTACGTCGCCGGTACGACGGCGGCGCGGTCGGCCAGGGACCGGACCAGCGCGAGGACGCGCTCGGGATCCGGCGCGCGGTCGGTCTTGTTGACGACGACGAGGTCGGCGAGCGCGAGGTGCCGGTCGATCGCGGGGTGCTTCGCGCGTGTGTCGTCGAACTCGGCGGCGTCGACGACCTCGACGAGCCCGCCGTAGACGATGCCCGGATGCTCGCTGGCCAGCAGCATCCGCACCAGTTCCTGGGGCTCGGCGAGTCCGCTCGCCTCGATGACGATCACGTCGATCCCGGCGCCGGGGTGGGCCAGCCGTTCGAGGTAGACGTCCAGCTCACCGGCGTCGACGGCACAGCACAGGCAGCCGTTGCCGAGGGAGACGGTGGAATCCCCCAGCGCGCCCGCCACCGCCATGGCGTCGATCTCGATGGATCCGAAGTCGTTGACGAGGGCACCGATGCGGCTGCCGCCGCTGCGGTGCAGGAGGTGGTTGAGCAGTGTCGTCTTGCCGGAACCCAGGAATCCGGCGAGTACGACGACCGGGATCTGCCGGGAACTCGGGCTCAGGCCCACCGTGCGACCTCACTCACGCCTACGCGCACACCGGTTCACACCCCGGCGCACCTTACGGAACATGTATGCCGGGCCAGGATACGAGCACGCAGAATCTCCGCGTAGTGAACGATTGTTAGCAGTGCGAGCGGGGCAGACGTTGGGCATGGCGCCGGTTTGTGCGACCCTCGCTTCCTTCCGTGCGCCTCCTCTCCGCCTCCCCGCCGATCAGAGCCGCTCGGCACCCTGGGAGACGGCAAGCGCCGCCCACCGCTCGCCGGTCCCCATCCGTCGACCCGCACCCCGACGACCGGCGGGCGGCCGCCTGAATCGGGGGTTGACATGGCCACACGGAAAAACACCGCGGGGAGGCTCGGCTCGGCCGCAGCCGGACTGCTGCTCGCAAGCGCCACAGTGACGCTGATCGTGCACCACCGGCGCCTTGAGGAGGCCCGCCTGCAGGTGAAGCGACAGGAACTCGAAGAGCTGGCCTCCCGGCGTGCGGCTGTGGCGCATCAGCAGCGCATGCACTGGGAACTGCTGGCCAAGGCGATAGACGACCCCTCGCTGGCCGCGGTGATCGACACCTACGACAAGCGTATTCCCGCAGAGAAGCGACGCCAGTTCTTCTACGCCAACGCCTGGTACGTCAACCTTTACCACCTCTACGAAGCGGGGATCCTGGACCAGGAAGAGCTGTTCGGACGACTGCGCGAGATCTTCCAGAGCTCCGTACTGCGGGAGTACTGGGAAGCCTCCAAGGGCCAGCGCGCGACACTGAAGGAGTCGTCCACCGAGGCGAGGATCGGACGCATGGTCGACGGTCTCATCAGGGACCTCGACGAGGCCGACACGGAAGAGTGGTGGGTGGTCGGCAACCCGCCGTCAACCTGACGACCTCGGCGCGTTTCCCGGCACATACCGGCAACCACACCTGTCACAATGCAGCGCGATAGTGTGCCCAAAAAACTTCTGTAAGGAGCGGTAGCCCTTGAAGATCGTGCGCCGCATCGGTGTGCCTCCGAGTGCCCGTGGCAGTACTTCCGGTGCCAACTGCCCCGACCTCTTCGAGCTGAGCGACGGCAATTTCGCTGTCATCGGCACGGAGGCCACGGAGACGCTGGAGCGTGAACTGCCTGCAGACGCCTCCCGCGCCGACTACGAACGCATCGTCATTGTGAGCCGGGAGACCTTGATCCGCGCCAAAGCAGACATCCCCGACTCCTGACATACCGGCACGAGCAGGCGTCCGCCCCAGGCTCGTCCCGCCCCCGCCCGGCCGCCCGCAACCGTTGGACGAGCCGGAGCCAGTCTGGCGAGCAGCCCGGCATCCCGGTCCCTGCTCGGTACCCACCGATGAGGCCTGGCGTCAGAACGGCACCAGGCCACAGACGTTTCTCAGGCCGCCCGCGGCACCCTCACCGGTGCCCCAGGCCCCACATACCGCGCCGCGGGGCGGATGATCTTCGAGTCCTGGGACTGTTCCAGGATGTTCGCACTCCACCCGACCGTGCGCGCCGCGGCGAAGGTCGGGGTGAACATCTCGCGGGGCAGACCGCAGAGTTCCATGACCACACCCGCGTAGAACTCGACATTGGTGTGCAGTTCGCGGCCGGGCTTGAGTTCGGCGAGGATCGCCTCCACCCGTCGCTCCACCTCCACCGCGAAGTCGACCAGCGGCCCGCCGAACTGCTGGGCGATGCCGCGCAGCATGCGCGAACGCGGGTCCTCCGTGCGGTAGACGGGGTGCCCGAAGCCCATGATCCGGTCTCCGGCGAGGATCCGCTCCCGGATCCAGGGGTCGATACGGTCCACGGTGCCGATGGCGTCCAGGGTGTCCAGTGCCCGGCTCGGGGCACCTCCGTGCAGCGGACCCGACAGCGCGCCGACCGCCCCCACCAGGCACGCGCCCACATCCGCACCGGTCGACGCGATCACCCGCGCCGTGAAGGTTGATGCATTGAATCCGTGATCAATGGTTGAGATGAGGTAGCGCTCGACCGCACGGGCCCGCCGCGGATCCGGTTCCTCGCCCGTCAACATGTACAGGTAGTTCGCGGCGTACGAGAGGTCCTCGCGCGGCGGCACCGGCGCCAGCCCCCTGCCGAGCCGATACAGCGCGGTGAGCACGGTGGGTACGGCCGCGGTCGCCACCAGCGTGTCCTGACGCCGCCGGTCCGCGTCGATGTCGTACAGCGGGCGGAAGCCCTCCGCGGCGCCCAGCAGGGACAGTGCGGTGCGCAGACCGGCGAGCGGGCCGGAGCGTCCGCCGGCCGCCGCGACGACGGGCAGTGCCGCCGACACCTCTTCGGGCAGCTTTCGCAGCGCCGCGGTCTCGGCGGCGAAGGCCGCCGCGCTCGGACCGCTCGGCAGTTCGCCATGGACCAGGAGATGCCAGACGTCCTCGAACGAGCGAGTCTGGGCCAGGTCGACGGCCGAGTACTGCCGGTAATGGTAGAAGCCCTCAAGGCCCCGTACGTCACCGATCTCGGTGTCGGTCACGACGACGCCCGCGAGTCCTCGCGGCACCTCGACGGAAGGGGATGCGGACCTATTGACGGACATGTTTCCTCCCTGGACTTGATGTGACTGTCCATGCTTGACTCAATCTCTGTCAATATTGATTGAATCAATGAATGAGTCGATGTCCCGACCGGACCGCTACGGTGACCCCCATGCGCGATCAAGAACCCGGACCCGTCCCGCCGGGCCGGCGGCTGAGCACCAAGGAGGCCGCCGAGGTGCTCGGCGTGAAGCCGGAGACCGTGTACGCCTATGTGAGCCGACGCCAGCTGAGCAGCCACCGCACGCCCGGCGGCCGGGGCAGCATGTTCGACGCCGAGGAGGTCGCGGCGCTCGCGCGGCGCAACAGACGTGAGGGCGCGGCGAGTTCGTCCGCCGGCACCGACATGGCCGTCCGCACGCGCATCACGCTGATCGAAGAGGACCGGTACTACTTCCGGGGTGTCGACGCCACCGAGCTCGCCGCGCGCCACAGCTACGAGGAGATCGCCGAGTGGCTGTGGACGGGGAGAATGCGCCCGGGGATCACCTTCGCCGCGCCGTCGGCCTCCGTCGCCGTCGCCCGGCACGCGGTCGACTCGCTGCCCGAGCACAACGGCCCCACCGACCGTCTGCGCGTGGCCCTGGCCGCCGCCGCCTGCGCGGACCCGCTGCGTTTCGACCTGTCCCAGGAAGCGGTCCTCGGCACCGCGCGCGTGCTCATCCCCACGCTCGTCGCCGCCCTGCCCCCGTGCCGCCCCACGCGTCGCGACGAGGGCTCCCTGGCCCGGCGCCTGTGGCGGCGGCTCAGCCCGCGTGACCCTGACGAGGCCTCGCTGCGCGCGCTGGACATGGCGCTCGGCCTCCTCGTCGACCACGATCTCGCCGCCTCGACGCTCGCGGTGCGCGTCGCCGCGTCGGCCCGGGCACACGCCTACGCGGCCGTGTCGGCCGGGCTCGGCGTGATCGAGGGCCCCCTGCACGGCGCGGCCAGTGGCCTCGCGCACCGGATGCTGGTCGAGGTCCTGGACCAGGGTGACCCGGCACCCGTCGTCGCCGAGGAGCTGCGCGCGGGTCGGCGGATCCCGGGCCTCGGCCACCGGCTGTACCCGGGTGAGGACCCGCGCGCGCGGGCACTGTTCGCCGTCCTGGAGGAGATGCCGGACGCCGAGCCCGCGCTGGCCGCGGCCCGCGACGTCATGGCCGTCGCCGCCCGGCACACCCCGCTGCACGCCAACGTCGACCTGGCCCTCGCGGTGCTCACGGTGGCCGGCGGGATGCTCCCCACCGCGGGCGAGACGATCTTCGCGTTGGGCCGCACCGCGGGCTGGATCGCACACGCGCTGGAGGAGTACGGCGAGCGTCCCCTGCGGATGCGCCCCAGCGGCCACTACGTCGGGGCGCGACCGCCGCAGCCCCTGCCGGAGTAGCGCGCGTGCCCGTCCGGAAGTCACCATGGACAAAGTCAGGTTAGGCTCACCTGTGTGAGTAGGTGTGCAACCGTCTCGCGGGACCTCGACGAGCCCGTTCCCGGAACCGCCGCGACCGCCAGGACCTGGCTCCTGGTGGAACAGCCGGGTCCGTGGGGCGCGAAGGCACTCACGTCGAGCCACCTGGATCCCGCGCTGGGCCGCGCCCTGGAAGCGGCCGTGAAGGACACGGGCGTGCGCGTCGCGCTCATCCGCCGCCCCGGACGCCATGCGGACGTCGGCACACCCGCCGTTCGCCATGTGTACGCGGCGCACACCATGCCGGGCAACGCGTGGCTGCACGCCGCCGAGATCGACGACCCGGCCCGGCTGCTCGACCTCGACTTCACCGCCCTCGGCATGGGCGACCATCACACCTTCGACTCCGGACTGGGGGGCCGCCCCCACACCGGTGCCCCGCTCGCCCTTGTCTGCACCAACGGCAAACGCGACCGCTGCTGCGCCCTTCTGGGCCGCCCGCTGGCGAACGAGCTCGCCGCGTCCGGGATGAGCGGCACCTGGGAGGTCACCCATCTGGGCGGTCATCGCTTCTCGCCGACGGTGCTCGTGCTGCCCCACGGCTACGCGTACGGCCGGGTGGAGGCCCACACCGTCAAGGACGTTCTGCACGCCGTCCAGGAGGGCCGCGTGGTCCCGGACGGGTGCCGCGGCCGCTCGGCCTGGGAGCGGCCCGGTCAGGCGGCGGAGCTGGCCGTGCGCACATCGGCCGGGGAGTACGCGGCGGACGCGCTGAGCGTCGTGAGGACCGAGAACGCGGCACGGGTGGACGGGGCGGCGGCCCGCTGGGAGGTGGACGTCGCCCATGCGGACGGACGCCACTGGCGGGTGATCGTGGCCCAGGGCACGTCGTTGCCCGCGCGCGAGGAGAGCTGCGGCGCTTCGATGCTGGGCGCGCCGGCGCGGATGGACGTGGTGTCGGTCCAGGAACTCAGACCGACAGCCCTCGCGAGCTGACGCCGTACGGCGATCGCGGCGCCACGGAGGTCGTGCCCCTCACGCCGAGGCACCGACCGCGTCAGGCGGCTCCCGCCCCCGTCAGCGCCCGCACCTGCGTCTCCGCGTGCTTGGCGGCGTCCGGGGTCTCCGTGGACGTGACCGTGCCGAGCCAGCCCGCGAGGAAGCCCAGGGGGATCGAGACGAGTCCGGGGTTCTGCAGCGGGAAGTACTGGAAGTCGACGCCGGGGAAGAGCGATTCGGGGCTGCCCGACACGACCGGCGAGAGCGCCACGAGGGCCACGGCCGGGATCAGCCCGCCGTAGACGGACCACACGGCGCCGCGCGTGGTGAAGCGCCGCCAGAAGAGCGAGTAGAGCAGCACGGGCAGATTGGCCGACGCGGCGACGGCGAAGGCGAGGCCCACCAGGAAGGCGACGTTGAGGTCCCTCGCGAGCAGGCCGAGGGCGATGGCGACGACACCGATGCCGACCGCGGCGGTGCGTGCCACGGCGACCTCGCTGCGCGGCGCGGACTTCCGGCGCCGCAAGGACGCGTACAGGTCGTGCGCGACGGAGGCCGAGGAGGCCAGGGTGATGCCGGCGACCACCGCCAGGATGGTGGCGAAGGCGATGGCGGCGACGATCGCGAAGAGAACCGTTCCCCCCGTGGAGCCCGCTCCGCCGCCCAGGTCCAGGGCCAGCAGCGGGACTGCCGTGTTCCCGGCGGCGTTCGACGCGCGTACCGCGCCCGGCCCGACGATGGCCGCCGCGCCGAAGCCGAGGACGATCGTCATCAGGTAGAAGCTGCCGATGAGACCGATCGCCCACACCACCGAACGCCGGGCCGCGCGCGCGGTGGGCACGGTGTAGAAGCGGGACAGGATGTGCGGCAGCCCGGCCGTGCCCAGCACCAGGGCGAGCCCGAGGCTGATGAAGTCGAACCGGGCCGTCCAGTCACCGCCGTACTTGAGTCCGGGCGCGAGGAACGCATCCCCCTGGCCGCTGCGTGCGGCGGCGGCTCGCAGCAACTGGTCGAAGTCGCCGTGGAAGCGCGCCAGGACGAGCACGGTCAGGGCGATCGCGCCGCCCATCAGCAGGACCGCCTTCACGATCTGGATCCACGTGGTGGCGCGCATCCCTCCGAGCGACACGTAGATCACCATCAGCGCGCCGACGCCGACGACCGTCCATGACCGCGCCGCCTCACTGGTCCCGCCCAGCAGCAGCGCGACCAGGCTGCCCGCGCCGACCATCTGCGCGACCAGATACATGACGGACACGGTGACCGAGGAGGTTCCCGCCGCGATCCGCACCGGCCGCTCCCGCATCCGCGCGGCCACCACATCGGCGAGCGTGAACCTGCCGCAGTTGCGCACCAGTTCGGCGACCAGCAGCAACACGACGAGCCAGGCCACCAAGAACCCCACCGAGTACAGCATCCCGTCGTACCCGAACAGCGCGATGAGGCCGGAGATGCCCAGGAAGGAGGCTGCGGACATGTAGTCGCCCGCGATGGCAAATCCATTCTCCATCGGCGAGAAGAGCCGCCCGCCGACATAGAACTCCTCCGCCGAACCCTGCCGGTTGCGGCTCACCCAGGTCGTGATGCCGAGGGTGACGGCGATGAACGCGCTGAACAGCAGCAGTCCCAGCGTCTGATGATCGCCCGTCACAGGGCACCGCCACGGACGCCGCGCGTCAGTTCCTGGGTGTCCCAGCGCAGTTCGAGCGCGGCACGGTCCCGGCGCAGCCGTGCGTGCCGCGCGTAGGCCCAGGTCAGAAGGAAGGTGGTGAGGAACTGTCCGAGCCCTGCCAGCAGGGCCACGTTGACCGCGCCGACCACGGGCCGCGCCATCAACTCCGGCGCGGTGGTGGCGGCGACGACGTACGCCACGTACCAGAGGAAGAAGCCGGTCACCGCGGGGACCACGAACCTGAGGTACCGGCTGCGCACCTCCTGGAAGGCCGCGCTGCGCTGCACTTCGAGGTAGACGTCGCCGGCGTCCGGCTCCTTGCCGCGCGCGGGTGCCACGGGCGGGGTGGGGCCGGCCTGATCGCCCCAGCCGGAGGCCAGGGAGTCGTACCAGGGGTCGTCGAACTGCAGGGGGCGACCGTCACTTGAGGGCATGCCCAAGCATGGACAGAGCGGGAAGATCCCTGACTATTCTTCTTCCCGCTCTTCACCCCATCAGGTGACCCGGAGCCACTGGTGGCCCCCACTCTGCGCTATGCGTCGATGCGCGACCGGTCCAGCGTCGCCGCCGAGTTGGAGATGAACTCCTTGCGCGGTGCGACGTCGTTGCCCATCAGGAGGTCGAAGACCTGCTCCGCGGCCTCCAGGTCGGCGAGGTTGATGCGGCGCAGGGTGCGGTGGCGCGGGTCCATGGTGGTCTCGGCCAGCTGGTCGGCGTCCATCTCTCCGAGACCCTTGTAGCGCTGGATCGAGTCCTTGTAGCGGACGCCCTTGCTCTGGAACTCCATGAGTTTGTCGCGCAGCTCACGGTCCGAGTACGTGTAGACGTACTTGTCCTGGCCCTTCTTGGGCTGGACGATCTCGATCCGGTGCAGCGGCGGCACCGCGGCGAACACCCGGCCGGCCTCGACCATCGGACGCATGTAGCGCTGGAAGAGCGTCAGGAGCAGGCAGCGGATGTGGGAGCCGTCCACATCGGCGTCGGTCATCATGATGATCTTGCCGTAGCGGGCCGCGTCGAGGTCGAAGGTCCGGCCGGAGCCCGCCCCTATGACCTGGATGATCGCGCCGCACTCGGCGTTCTTGAGCATGTCCGTGACGGACGACTTCTGGACGTTGAGGATCTTGCCGCGGATAGGCAGCAGCGCCTGGAACTCGGAGTTGCGGGCGAGCTTGGCGGTGCCGAGCGCGGAGTCGCCCTCGACGATGAACAGTTCGCTGCGGTCGACGTCGTCGCTGCGGCAGTCGGCGAGCTTGGCCGGCAGCGACGAGGTCTCCAGGGCCGTCTTCCGGCGCTGCGCGTCCTTGTGCTGGCGGGCCGCGATACGCGTGCGTGCGGCGGCGACCGCCTTCTCCATGACGACCCGGGCCTGCGCGGCGGCGTCCCGCTTCGTGGACGTCAGGAACGCCTTGAGTTCCTTGGAGATCACCGTGCTCACGATGCGACGGGCCGCCGAGGTGCCGAGGACCTCCTTGGTCTGGCCCTCGAACTGCGGCTCGGCCAGACGGACGGTCACGACCGCCGTCAGGCCCTCCAGGGCGTCGTCCTTGACGACGTCGTCCTCGGCGACCCGCAGCATCTTCTTGGCGCGCAGCACCTCGTTGAGCGTGCTGGTCACGGCCTGCTCGAAGCCCGCGACGTGAGTACCGCCCTTGGGGGTCGCGATGATGTTCACGAACGACTTGAGGGTCGTGTCGTACCCCGTTCCCCAGCGCATGGCGACGTCGACGTCGAGTTCGCGGGTGACCTGGGTCGGGGTCATCTGGCCGTGCTCGTCCAGGACGGGGACGGTCTCCCTGAAGGTGCCCTGGCCGGACAGCCGCAGGACGTCGCAGACCGGCTTGTCCGTCGCCAGGAACTCGCAGAACTCGCTGATGCCGCCGTCGAAGCGGAACGACTCCTCGCCCTTGCTGCCGCCCTCGCCGAGGCCGTACTCGTCACGGACGACGATGGTCAGGCCGGGGACGAGGAACGCGGTCTGGCGGGCGCGCTGGTGCAGATGCTCCAGGGAGAGCTTGGCGTCCTTGAGGAAGATCTGGCGGTCGGCCCAGTAACGCACGCGCGTGCCGGTGCGGGTCTTGGGGATCTTCCTGGCCGTGCGCAGTCCGCTGCCGGATTCGAACTTCGCGTCGGGACCCACCGTGGCGAAGGCACCCGGCACACCGCGGCGGAAGCTGATCGCGTGGGTGTGGCCGCTCCGGTCGACCTCGACGTCCAGCCGGGCGGAGAGGGCGTTCACCACGGAGGCGCCCACGCCGTGCAGACCGCCGGAGGCGGCGTAGGAGCCGCCACCGAACTTGCCGCCGGCGTGCAGCTTGGTCATCACGACCTCGACACCGGACAGGCCGGTCTTGGGCTCGACGTCGACCGGGATGCCGCGGCCGTTGTCGCGCACCTCCACCGAGCCGTCGTCGTGCAGGATCACGTCGATGTGGTCGCAGTAGCCGCCCAGGGCCTCGTCCACGGAGTTGTCGATGATCTCCCACAGGCAGTGCATCAGGCCACGGCTGTCCGTCGACCCGATGTACATGCCAGGGCGCTTGCGGACGGCCTCGAGTCCCTCCAGGACGAGCAGGTGCCGCGCGGTGTAGTTGGAACCGTCCCGGTCTGCTCCTGCCAGCAGCGCTGTGGACGGCACGGACGTTTCGGCGGTCACGCGGTTCGCTCCTCGCTGAATTTCATGTGGGGCCCATTGGGGTAAGGGCGCGGCTCCGGTAGCCGATCAGAGGGTACCGAGGCCTGGTAGAGCCGATGTAACGCCACCCTCGTCCAGAACTCAGACTAGTCCACGATCGCATACGTGTTCGATCCCTCGTTCGAGTGAAGCACATATCACGTTCCCTTCGAGGCATGAACCATTTAGGCTCCGGGCACGTCCTCCTGAACAACCGGCAAGCCGGCCGGGGAGGGCACCGACACCGACAGACTGCGCGAACCCGTAAGACACAGCGACACGTAATACGGCACATTCGCCGCCAACCGGCAGCAGACAGCCACCTCGAAGATTTTTTTCGAGGAAACGCCACGAGCGGGAACGTTTTCGGGCTGGTTGGATGTTGACCCTGGTACGACAGCTCGTCGAGCTAGAGAAGAGGCGACGTGACTACTGTTCTGACCCCCGCGAGCCCGCTGACCGCGGCTGATCGCTGCGACCGTTGCGGCGCCCAGGCATACCTGCGCGTCGTGCTGCTCAGCGGCGGAGAGCTGCTCTTCTGCGCGCACCATGGCCGCAAGTTCGAGCCGGAACTCAAGAAGATCGCCGCTGAGATACAGGACGAGACGGAGCGGCTCACGGCGGCTGCTCCCGCGACCGCTTCCGATGATGAGCGCTGACGCCTAGCGTCCACGACGAGCTCCGGTACAGACCGGTGAACGGGCGGCCGCCCTGTCAGGCGGCCGCCCGTCCTCGTCCACTCACTCTCAGCGGCCCTGTAGGAACACCTGGCCAGGGCTCCCCGACGGGAGTCCCGCTCAGGCTCCGTCAGAAAAGCCGTACGGGATTACCGGGCATGTTCCCGGGACCCTCCTTCGGCACATGGCTTTTTTTGTGCGCTTCCTTGGGCGCACTGTTTTCCATGCGCGGACGGCTTTCCTTGGGCGTACGGCCTTCCTTGGGCGTAAGGCGCTCGGGGGCCTGTGCGGGGCGCTCCGGCGCCTGCGCCTGTGCGGGGCGGTCCCAGCCCAGTTTCTTGAGGATGTCCGACACCCGCGTGTAGACACCCGGGCTGCCCGGTCGTCCACAGCCGCTGCCCCATGACACCAGGCCGATCAGCCGCCCCTCGGCGACCAGTGGTCCTCCGCTGTCCCCCTGGCAGGCGTCCCGGCCTCCCACCCGCTGACCCGCGCACACCATGGCGTCCGCGCGGTAGGTGCCGTCGTCGCTGCCCGGATACGCCCTCTCGCAGAGCGCGTCAGGCAGTACGCGCACGCGCGCGGCCCGCAGGCCGGAGGGGTAGTTTCCGGCTCCGGTGATATCGCCCCAGCCGTAGACCGTGGCGTTCGTCTCGGCCGCGTACGCGGAATCGCCCGCCGCGGCCATGGGGATGACCGCCTTCTCCGGAAGTTCCTCGGCGAGTGTGAGTACCGCGAAGTCGCCGGCGTTGCTGATGTGGTCGTACGCGGGATTCACCCATGTCTCACGGACCGGGATCTCCTGCCCCTCGGCCGTGCGCAGATCCGTACGGCCCGCGATGACCTTGAGGTCGCGTACCTTGCCTGGCGGCTTGCCCAGAACGTCCTCCCCCAGGCAGTGCGCCGCGGTGAGAACGGTGGTCCGGCCCACCGCGACCGCACCGCAGAACTGACCCGAGCGCGTACCTCCGAACCGGTCACGACTGGACAGTGCGACCGTGTAGGGACTGTCGGCGGCGTCGACCGGAAACCCGCCGACGACTATGCCGTCCGAGGCGGCCGGAACGGCGGTGGCCAGGGGTATCGCGGTCGCCGCGGCCGCCAGGACCAGCGGCCGGGCCAGGGCCCGGGCATGGGGACGACGCATCTCTGCTCCTCACTCTGGGGGGTTCGTGAGACACCCAGAGTGATTCAGGCCGCGACTCCTCGCACCCGCTCGGCCCAGCACGAAGGCCCGGCACCCCTTCGGGTGGCCGGGCCTTCGTCCGGTACGGACGACCTAGTCCAGGTAGTCGCGCAGCACCTGCGAACGCGACGGGTGGCGCAGCTTCGACATGGTCTTGGACTCGATCTGGCGGATGCGCTCGCGTGTGACGCCGTACACCTTGCCGATCTCGTCGAGGGTCTTCGGCTGCCCGTCGGTGAGACCGAAGCGCATCGAGACGACGCCGGCCTCGCGCTCGGACAGGGTGTCGAGGACGGAGTGCAGCTGCTCCTGCAGAAGCGTGAAGCTGACCGCGTCGGCCGGGACGACAGCCTCGGAGTCCTCGATGAGGTCACCGAACTCGCTGTCGCCGTCCTCGCCGAGCGGGGTGTGCAGCGAGATCGGCTCGCGGCCGTACTTCTGGACCTCGATGACCTTCTCGGGGGTCATGTCGAGTTCCTTGGCCAGCTCCTCCGGGGTGGGCTCACGGCCCAGGTCCTGGAGCATCTGACGCTGCACGCGCGCGAGCTTGTTGATGACCTCGACCATGTGCACCGGGATACGGATGGTGCGGGCCTGGTCGGCCATCGCGCGGGTGATCGCCTGACGGATCCACCAGGTGGCGTACGTGGAGAACTTGTAGCCCTTGGTGTAGTCGAACTTCTCGACCGCGCGGATCAGACCGAGGTTGCCCTCCTGGATCAGGTCCAGGAAGAGCATGCCGCGGCCGGTGTAACGCTTGGCCAGGGAGACCACCAGACGGAGGTTGGCCTCCAGCAGGTGGTTCTTGGCGCGGCGGCCGTCCTCGGCGATGATCTCCAGCTCGCGCTTGAGCTTCGGCGCCAGCTTGTCGGAGTTGGCGAGCTTGTCCTCGGCGAAGAGACCCGCCTCGATACGCTTGGCCAGCTCCACTTCCTGCTCTGCGTTGAGCAGGGGGACCTTGCCGATCTGCTTCAGGTAGTCCTTGACCGGGTCGGCCGTGGCGCCGGCGGCGGCGACCTGCTGAGCGGGCGCGTCGTCCTCGTCCTCGTCGGACAGCACGAACCCGGCGCTCTCGGTACCCTCGGGCTCCTCGGTGGCTCCCTTGGGCTCTTCCAGCGCCTCCTCTTCGAGGAGCTCGACGTCGTCCTTCTTGGCGTCGGACTTCTTGGGCGCGGCCGTCTTCTTCGCCGCGACGGTCTTCTTCGCGGTCGCCTTCTTGACGGCGGTCTTCTTGGCGGCGGCCTTCTTCGTGGACGCGGCTTCCTCGGCCGGATCGTCGACGGCGGGCGCGGCCGGTGCGGCCGTGGTGGCGGAGGTCTTACGGGTCGCCACCGTCTTCGCCGCGACCGTCTTGGTCGCGGTGCGCTTGGCCGGACTCTTCGCTGCGACGCTCTTGCGGGTGCGCTTGGGTTCCGCGGCACTGACCATCAGCGTCACACCCTCTTCCTCGAGGATCTGGTTGAGGCTGCGCAGTACGTTCTTCCACTGAGTGGCCGGGATCTGGTCAGCTTCGAAGGCCCGACGCACGTCGTCGCCGGCGATCTGCCCCTCAGCCTTTCCCCGCTCGATGAGCGCCATGACAGAGACGGACTCGGCGATCTCCGGCGGGAGCGTACGGGATGTGCTGGCCGACACGAACAACCTCTCGGAACGTTGGAAAACGACTTCCGGCTCCGTCCACGGCGGACAGGAGCCGACCGCCGGCTTGGGGATGGGCCGACGGCGCGGGCGGGGGCCGGGAGGAATCACAACGCCTTGCACGGCGCGCGTGTTCCCTTCTCGGCTGTCACCTCTTAGGTCATCGCGCTGTTTCGACGAGTGTTACGCCCAATCTGCGTGGCCCGAGTCACACCCCGTAAGCGCTCAAAAACGGTCAGATAATGACATAGGGGGTCACCTGAGGCTTAGATTCGGTCCGCTTAGATCGTCCCACGGTCCACCGTCAGTCACTCGTCCGTCTGTCGTCAGTCCGGTCGCCGGGAGTCGTCGGTCCGGTCGCCGGGAGTCGTCGGCCCGGTCGCGACCCGCACACGGTCCGCCCGTCTCTCGCGCTCGGTCCGCTCGCCTGTCCCTCGTGGACCGCTCGCCTGTCGCGCCCGGGCAGTCCGTGGGTCGCGACGGGCCGCCCGTTTGTGCGCACGCCGGGTACCGGGCACGCCGTCCCGGCTGCCGTTCCGCCTGCCCGCCTGTCCGCCCGCCGCCGCGCCGCCGGACCCCGCAGATCGAGATGGCACCTGCGGGGCCCGAGGGGATCGCTCGGCCGACCGAGCACTACCGGGAAGGCCGAGCGGCGCCGGGGAGGAGAACACCTCGGACACCTACCGGCCGCGGCACACCGCGGTCCGCCGTCAGTGCTCGCGTGGCGCCGGCACCACGCGCTCCACCTCGGGATGGACGGTCAAGAGTTGCCGCATGGCCGCCTCGGCCGCCCCGCCGTCGCCTGCGGCGAGTGCGTCGGCGATCCGGGCGTGGTGCGCCAGGGACGTCTCGTTCGGCCGGTCGCAACCCGTGACCGGGCCACCGGAGACCTGGAGCGCGGCGGAGACGATGCCGGACAGGTGCTCCAGCATGCGGTTGCCCGCGAGCTGGATCAGCAGCGAGTGGAACTCGGCGTCGGCACGGGAGAAGGTGATCGCGTCACCCTGCCCCATGGCGTGACCCATGATCTCGACCATGTCGGACAGCCGCTGCTGGACGTCCTCCCGGCCGTGTCCGGCGGCCAGGCGGGCAGCCAGCGGTTCGATGGTCCAGCGCAGCTCGCTCAGTTCGCGACGCTGGTCGTCACGCTGCGGACCGAAGGCCCGCCATTCGATGATGTCCGGGTCGAGCAGGTTCCAGTCGCTGACGGGACGCACGCGCGTGCCGACGTTCGGGCGGGCGCTGACCAGGCCCTTGGCCTCCAGCACGCGGAGCGACTCGCGGACGACGGTGCGGGACACCTCGAAACGCTGGCCGATCTCCTCAGGCACCAGAGGGCGGTCGGCCCCCAGATCGCCGGAGACGATCATCTGTCCCAGCTGCTGCACGAGTTGGCCGTGCAGTCCGCGGCCACGGCTGCCCGCGGCGCGGCGGCCCACACGGCCGAGCTCCGGGTCCGCGCCCTCCCAGACGGGGGCGCTCACGCGATCGGGGCCATGGGCCTCGGCATACGGGTAGCGGTCGAGTTCGCCCGGGCCGACGAGACCGGAGTCGGTGGAGCGGGCGGAGGTCATCATGGTGTGCGCAAGGGTACTCACGGATCCTTTGTCGGCGCTGTCTCCAACTCCCTTGAGGTCTTTGGTGAAAAGCACACGAAAGGGTGATCGCTCACCCCGTCGCAATTGACGCCTTATCGGAAAGAAATGGGCTTTCCCGAGGGAGTTGTGCGCAGCACCGGATCGGAAGAGCACGGAGGGTAGTCAGAAGCCCGTCATCGGACCCTGCTGCGAAGGGTCGTGAACAGATACGCGCAGAGCAGCGCGGTGAGCGACAACGTGAGGGCACTGCCCACGGGTTGGGCCACGACCCTCGCCGCGGCCTCCAGATATCGCTCCCCGCCGAAGGGCCACTGCAGCAGAAACATCTGCCTCATCCGCATCGGCAGCCCCGCGGCGGCTCGCACGGACGCTCCCTCGACGACCTTCTGTACGAGCGGCACGACCAGGACCGGTACGGCGAGAACGGCGGCCAGCCCCGCCGTCGTCGACCGGAAGACTCCGGCCGCGAGCACGCCGGCCCAGGCGCACCCCACCATGAGCCCGAACCAACTCGCGCTCAGCGAGAGCCAGTCACCGGGGATCTGCGCGAGGTCCTGCCCGTGGACGAGATAGAGGACCTCGGCGTTGCAGCCCACCGTCAGGATCGCGAGGGCGAGCGCGGTGGCCGCCGCGACGAGCAGCTTCGCGGTGAGCAGCCCCAGGCGGCGAGGGACGGTGCCTCGATCCGCCGCCAGGGCGGGGTGGCGGAACTCCTCCCCGAACGCCAACGCCCCCAGCAGGCCGACACCGAGTGCTGCGGGCGGCAGCGGCAGTTGCTGCGGCCACGCGGCGAGCAGCCGCGCCTGCGGGGTGTGCCCGATCCGCGCGAGCACGAGGGCGGTGAGCGCAGACATGACGAGCACGGCGGCACTGGTGACGAACCCGGTGCTGATACCGGTGGCCCGGCGGAGTTCGTAGCGGAGGGGGCGGAGGGGGGTGGGCGCGGGGTGGACGGAGATGGGGGGTGGGAGTGCGGGGAGGGATTCCTGGGGGGTTGCGGGGGTGGGGGTTGGGGGGTGAAGGGTTGAAAGGGTCGAGGGCGCCGGGGGGCGTCGGTCGGGAGGTGGGAGGCGGGACGTCCCGGGGCTGTCCAGGCCGTCAGGACGCTCGGGCGAGGTGCGGTTGGCGGAGATGTGGGGGTCGGTTGCGGTGTTGCCGTCCGCGCAGGGGGTGCGCTCAGGGGTTCCGTTGTCGGTGGGCGCCTCCTCCTCTGCGAGGGCGAGACGGCCGGCGAAGGGGCCAGGGTCCAGCGGGGGGACTTGCCCAGGGTGCGGGTCGGTGGCCGTGAGCGGGGAGCTCTTGGCGGCCGGTTCATGAGTCGACAGTGGGTTGCCATGGGCGGGAGGCAGGACGTCTGCGCCTGTGTCAGTGGCGGCGTCTGCGGTGGCGTCAGTGGCGGCTTCTTCGGTGGCGTCTGCGGCAAGTGGGGCGGGCATCGGCCGGGGGCCGGGTCCGCCGGTGGCGACTTGCTCGATCGCTTCTCCGCCGGGGGTCGCCTTGCCGCCGACGACCCCGCCGACCTTCTCCCTCTCGACCGTGCCGGACGACTGAGCCGCGTCCTTCTGCGACCCGCTGTCGGACTGACGTGGAAGGCCGGCACCCGTGCGACGCGGATCCGGTTCGATCCCCTCCTCGACCGAGGACGGTTGCTCCGTCACGAACCCCTTCTCGACCGAGGTCCACTCGCCGACCGGCTGAACCTGCTGCACGTGCATCAGGTTCTGCGACTGCAGCGAGTACCCCGACTGCTGCGGCCGCTTGGGTTCGAGCGGCAACGCTCCCGTGACCCCCGCTCCCATGTCGCCCACCTCGTCGGCGAGTTTGAGTACGAGCACGCTGTGGCGGAACGCCGCCTCGCCGACGTCGGCGCAGGTACTGCCGTACACGGACAGGCGGTTGCCGCTCTCCATGACGACCTCGACGGAGCGATGGGCGGTGCGGGCCTCCTTGGTGAGCGCGGCCGCGAGGCGGGCCGCGTGCGGACTGTGGACGACGACGCGCGGCCGCAGCCGGGTGCGGGCGAACTCCTTGGCCTCCTGGTCCGCGACGACCTTGCCCCGTTCCAGGGTGACGACGCGGTCAGCGGTGCGCGCGGCCTCCTTGGGGTCGGCCGTGGTGACCAGGACGGTGCCGCCTTGGGAGGCGTGGGCGCGCAGCATGCCGTAGAGCCAGTTGCTCTCACGGCTGGAGAGCCCGTCGGCGGACTGGTCGAGGACGAGCGTGTGGGGGTCGGGGAGCAGGGCACAGGCAAGGCCCATGCGTCGGTCCATGCCACGGGAGAGGGTGCCGAGGCACTCGTCGCGGAGGCTGACGAGGCCGACCACCTCCAGGACCTCGTCGGCCCGGCGGGCGGCGATCCCCGCGGCGGCGCACAGCATGCGGAGATGGCCGCGAACCGTCCGGCCGGGGTGCCCCGGCACGTCTCCCAACAGGACGCCGACCTCATGGGACGGGTGGTCGATGCGATGCAGGGGGCGGCCCCTGAAGTAGGTAATGCCGCGGCCCGGTTGGAGTTCGAGCATCAGCCTGAGGGCCGTCGTCTTTCCTGCACCCGGATCTCCGAGCAGCGCGGTGACGCGGTCCGCGGGCGCTTCGAAGGAGACGTCGTCGACGGCGGGCGGAAGGTCCTTGCGGGAGTTGCTGGTCAGTCCGAAGGCCTGGATCACCCGTAGCAAGATAGCGTGCTATGTCCGTTTTTCCAGGCACCTAACACGGTGCTCCGCATAGCGCGACCGGACAGATCACACCCGGATCCGACCGGCTTCGGGCTTTCACTCGCCCCGGCTCCGCCCCGGCGTCCGCTGACACGGCCGCCGTTACACCTCCGGCCGCAGCATGGGCGGGTTCAGCAGCGTCGCCCCGCCCGCGCGGAAGAGCTGTGCCGGACGGCCGCCCTGCCGTGTCGTGGTACCGCCCGTGGGCACCAGAAAGCCCGGTGTACCCGTCACCTTTCGGTGGAAGTTGCGTGGGTCCAGCGCCACTCCCCAGACCGCCTCGTAGACGCGGCGCAGCTCTCCGACAGTGAACTCCTGAGGGCAGAACGCCGTGGCCAGCGACGAGTACTCGATCTTGGATCGGGCGCGCTCCACCCCGTCCGCGAGGATCTGGGCGTGATCGAAGGCCAGGGGTGCCAGCGGCTCGCCGTCGCGGCCGGAGCCACCCTGTTGCAGCAGTTCCTCGACCGGCGCCCAGCGGGCATTGCTGGCGTCGCCGCCCGCGCGCGGTGCGGGCAGGTCAGGGGCCAGGGCGAGGTGCGCGACGCTGACGACACGCATCCGGGGGTCGCGTCGGGGATCGCCGTAGGTCGCGAGTTGCTCCAAATGGGCACCGTTGTCCTGGGTGGGGACGGCGGGGTCGTGAACGCAGAGCCCGGTCTCCTCGACCAGTTCGCGTGCGGCGGCCTGCGAGAGGTCCTCGTCGTCCCGCACGAAGCCTCCCGGGAGCGCCCAGCGCCCCTGGAACGGCTGCTCGCCCCTGCGTACCGCCAGCGCGCACAGCGCATGGCGACGCACGGTCAGCACGACCAGGTCCACGGTCACAGCGAAAGGTGGAAAGGCTGACGGGTCGTAGGGCATGCCGTGATCATAGTCGTCTGCCTGACGATAAACACTCCCCTCGTCGACCCCGCCGAAGGCCACTCCGCACCCGGGCGGTACTGGCTTCACCTGCGGCTACCGGCCGTCACACGACGTCCCGCGGACGCGCCCCTTCGACCTCGCGAACGGCTCTTCCCCTCACACCCTCAGCTGCAGTCCCTCCGCCGCCTCCTCCACCATGGCGAGGCCGAGGCGGCTGACCCGTACGGAGAAGGGGGCACCCGCGACCCGTAATCCGTTCAGGGTGATCTCGCCCAGGGGCGCGCTGCGGACCGGACGCAGCCTGACCGTGCCGGCGGGGGCGTCCGGACGGACGCCCGCGAGAGTGGTGAGCAGCAGAATCCCGGCGGCGGCCGTGGTCGCGGCTGGACGGCAGGCAGCCGGATGGGGAAGAGGGGTGCGCCCGTCGCCACGCTGTTCCCCCGCATACATCTCGGGCAGCCGATGGTCGAACGCCTCGGCAGCCGACAGCAGGCCCCTCAGCAGCGCCCCCGCCTCCTTCTCGAACCCCGCGGCAGCCAGTCCCGCCACCGCTGTCGCCGTCTCCGGGATTCGTACGGCACCGCTGCGGTGACCGAACGGGTTGTAGCCCGCCTCCTTGGCACCCAGCCCGCGCAGCCCCCACCCCGAGTCCATGGCCGGGCTGCCCAGGAGCCGGGCCAGTTGTTCGGTCTGGACCCGGTCGAGCAGCCCCGGTGCCAGTTCGCCCCCGCCCAGCAGCCCGGTGTCCAGGAGGTGGACCGCGGTAGCCGCGAGGTGCGGCACGGGGCGACCGTCAGGGGAGCGGGCCGCAGCCGGTCGCCCGCCTCCCGGTCCGTCGACCCAGAAGTGGGCCCTGAACCTGGACCGCAGTGCCGACGCCCACTCCCGCAGCCCGGCACCACCCGGCCTGCCGAAGGCGTCGAGGAGATCGGCGCCCAGCAGCGCCGCGCGATGGGCGTGTGCCTGCGTCTCGCACCGGGCGGGGCCACCGGGGCGCGGGTCGCACAGGTACGTGCCGTCGCCGACGGCGGTCCGCAGCCAGGCCAGACACCGCTCGGCGGCCGGCAGCAGCTCCTCCACCTCGTGCTCCGGCATCCCCCAACGGCGGGCCTCCGCGAGGAGCGCGGGGAAGAGCAGCGTGGCCTCCGTAGCGGTGCATGCGGGCGGAAGGTGAGCGCCCGCGTCCCGGCGCGGCCCGGGGATCATGCCGGACTGCTTCCCCGGGCCGGTGAGTTGGGTGCGCGCGAGAGCACGCATGGTTCCCGTGGCGAGCCGGGTTCCGAGCGGCAACGCCATCCTCGCGGCCACAAGTGCCTCCGCTGGGGCGAGGCCGCACCGCCAAGGTGCGCCGGCGGCGAGATACAGGTCCGCCGGATGGTCGGGATCACGCAACACCAGCGACTGCAGGTCGTCGAGGCTGGTCCGCAGGTACCTCCGCACCCGCGAGTCGTCACCCGACACCTCGACCTGGGCCAGAGGACTCGTCGCCACACGGCCGGCGGCGCGAACCGGCCCCGCGCCCTCAGCCGTGCGGACCCTCAATTCGACGGTCGCGCTGCTGCCCGGGGGCAGTTCGACCTCCCAGCGCAGCAGGCCGGCTGACGCCAGGGCGTCGACCGGCGGTGGGTCCGCCGTGACCGACGAAGCAGTCATCCCGTCGGTCCAGCGCAGACCCCCGTCATGCACACTGGCCGGCACCTCCTGCCCCGGGGTGCCGGAGGCGATCGCTCCCAGCACCGCCAGGTCCGTGCCGAGGGCGACCTCGACGGGCAGGCGCAGAGCACGAGGAGCCGCGCTGTGCAGCGTGATCCGCTCCGTGCCGTCCGCATGCCGCGTGCGCTCGACCACGACGTCCGGGTCCGGTCCCGCGTGCGGCGAGGCCCGCAGCGTGCCCACGAAGCGGGCGCTGTCGGCACCGGTCATCCGGGCCTGCACCGGTAGCGGTTCCCGCCCGGCCACGCGGACCTGGCACCGGGAGAGCAATCGCCGGCCCGCGCGGTAGAAGCCTTCCAAGCCCTGCCCGGTCAACTGCCCCTGCTCAGTGGAAACAGCGAGGCATGGAAGAGCGACGCAGATCATGACGGTGTGAGTGGACGGCAACTCGCCGGGGTGAGGAGGCGATGGCGCTGCGGGACGGGACTGGAGCGGCGCGATGGGACGGGAATGAGGTGACGCTATGGGACGGGACTCAGGCGGCGCTGCGGGACGGGACTGGGGTGGCGGCTGTGTGAAGGACGGTGCGGGTGAGTTGCGGGTCGTGGGCGCAGCCTGCGGGCGGGCTCGACCGCTGAGGAAGGTAGCTCCGGGGTCCTCCTCCCTGAGCATGGATGTCGGGTCGTCGCCCCTGAGCATGGATGTCGGGTCCTCGCCCCTGCGCTCGGCCATCGGCGCCGAGGCTTCGTTCATCGTTGCCGAGGCTTCGTCCATCGGCTCGGGCAGAGGTGCTGGGTCCTGACCTGCCGAGCGAGGCGGGGGTCCTCCGCCGTTCATGAAGGGCTCCCGATGCCCGAGTCCGTCGGTCCGCTGTGGCGGTCCCGTGCCCGGCCCGGGCCGTGGCGCGTGCCGCCCCCGGGTGGTGCGGTCGGCGGAGGGCGGAGTCGACTGGTGCATCGGGCTGCTTCCTCTGCGCTCTGTGCGCCTCGGGCCGGTGCGGGACCGGCTCCGGGGACGAGGCTCCGTCGGGACATCACGTCTCGGCGACACCACCCGTCCAGGCGTTCCGCCACTCGGGTGAACGGAGAGGACCGCCTTCGGGTCACGCCCGTACCCGGTCGACCCGGCGAAACGCCGGGCGGACTCCGCGCCCCCACACTCCACGCCCGCACCTCTGCCGGGCATCACACGCCGGTCAGCACCCGGTCTCCGACCGATACGGCAGCTCAGTGGACCGTCGCTCATACCTCTCCCTCCCCGTCGCGGCGAGCAGGGGCAACGCCGTGCCGAGCAGCGCCGCGGCGCCGTGGACCTCCCCGCACCGGCAAGGGCGGACGCGTGCCTCCGCTGCGCCCGTACCCCGGGCGAGTACCGCCCGCCGGCACCTCGCGCCGTGGCAACGCCTTCGTCCGCACCGCCTGATCCACCAGGGAACGCAGGTCCTCGCCCTCACCGGCGGACGCGTCCTGGCTGCCGGGCCGCGAACCCGTCACCGACTCGGCCCCAGCTCCCCCACCCGCACCGCGGTCGACGCCCTGACTCGTCTCGACGCCTTCCATCTCCTGCGTCGCGTCGAGCACCTGAGGCGTGATCCGCGCTCGGTCGTCCCGTTCCGCACGCAGGCAGCGGCGGATCGACTCCGGATCCAGCCCCTCGTTGACGGCCTGGTGCAGGAGCCGGGCGAACAGATAGTCGTGATCGGCGCCCAATGCCATGGCCAACGCCTCTCGTGCTTCGAGGTCGTCGCCGGTCGACCAGGTCACCCAGCCCGCGAGTGTGAGGGGTGCCGCCGCGTGCTCGCCGTAGGAGCCGACGCAGCGGCGGGCCAGGGCTCGCCAGAGCCGTAGCGCGAGCGCCGCCTCGTCGCCCTCCATCCACTCGGCCACCCGGTCGCGGGTGGTGCGGTCCTGAAGGCCGAGAACCAGGGCCGCCGCTTCCTCGTTGCGCAGGAGGCCGTCGTCGCGCAGGTCCGCCATGAACGCGCCGGAAGCGGGCGGCGCGTCGGCCAGCCGGCTCATGGCCCGCCGGGCGAGCTCCACCGTCTCCTCGGCCACGCCCGGGCGACTGGTCCCGTCGAGCATCCGGGGGACGAGGGCCATGCTCCCGGCGTCCAGCGCGGCTTCCTGCTCCAGGGCCGCGGCCGTCTCCCAGGGCTGGAGCCTCGTCCTCAGCTCACGCAGGGTCCCGCGCACCTGAAGACCCGCATATGTGGCCGCGGCGGCCAGAACGGAGGTGCCCGGCAAGCCCATGGGCAGGCCCTCGTCCGGGCAGCATGTCTTGTTCTCACAGCAGTACGACCAGAAGCGGCTGTCGGAGATGCACAGGGCCTCGATCACCGGCACGTCGAGTTGACCGCACTGGTAGCGCAGCTGGTGGGCCAGCGGGCGGAGCCGCTCCATGACCTGCCGGCCGGTTTCTCCTTCGCGGGGTTCCTGGCAGACGTACGCCACGATCTGTTCCGGCCGTGCTCCTCTGCGCTCGCTTCCCCGGACGAGGCCCCGCGCCAGCTGCCCGGCGACGGACTCCCAGTCGTCCGGATTCGCCGGGATACCCAATCGCGCCCGACCGCCGAAACGCCCGCGCCCGCCGTGGAGCGCGGCGACGACGATGCTGTCCTCCGGGCGATAACCGAGCAGATACGGCAGAGCGTCGGCCAGCTCGGCCGGGGTGCGCAGGGTGACGTGGTGGGTCGCGGGCGGCCCGTCACCGTTCGTGGAGCCGGCGTCGTTGGCGTCGCCGTGGTTCGGCGCGGGAAAATCGCCGTCGCCTCGCGCACGGATATCGCCGTCGCACTGCCCGTGCCCGTCGTCCTGGAGCTCGCGCCCGCCGTCGCGCGGCCCGCGGCCGCCATCGTGGCGCTCGTGCCCGTGCCGCCGATGCGCCTCGCCCCGTCCGTTCACCTCGCCGTTTTCGAAGGATCCAGTCGATTCGCCGTGATTCGTCATGCGCCGACGATCTCGCGGAATCAGAATCTCCGCTTGCGCCTGTGGATAAGTCCGATCAGGGACACGACATCCTCGTTCGTCCTGCCTGTTCCTGCCGCCGGCCCGCCCGTCTGTCAGTGCCGTCCTGTTGTATGGACGCATGGAGCACACGAGCAACGCGGGACTCCGCACGGACGCCGACGCCGTTCTCGCACGGCTGGTCGGGGACGCCTCAGGTACGGCGCGGCTGCGCGAGGACCAGTGGCGGGCGATCGAGGCGCTGGTCGCCGAGAAGCGCCGGGCCCTGGTCGTGCAGCGCACGGGATGGGGAAAGTCCGCGGTGTACTTCGTCGCGACGTCGCTGTTGCGGGCCCGAGGCAGCGGTCCCACCGTGATCGTCTCCCCGTTGCTGGCGCTCATGCGCAACCAGGTGGAAGCCGCGGCCCGAGCGGGGATCCACGCCCGGACGATCAACTCGGCGAACACCGAGGAATGGGACACCGTCCAGGCCGAGATCGCCGCGGGCGAGGTCGACGTCCTGCTGGTCAGCCCGGAGCGCCTCAACAACCCGGACTTCCGTGACCAGGTGCTCCCCGCGCTCTCGGCGGCGACCGGGCTCCTGGTCGTGGACGAGGCGCACTGCATTTCCGACTGGGGCCACGACTTCCGCCCTGACTACCGGCGCCTGCGCACCATGCTCAGCGATCTACCGGCGGGCGTCCCCGTGCTCGCGACCACGGCCACCGCCAACGCGCGCGTGACGGCCGACGTCGCGGAGCAGCTCGGTACCGGTGGTACGTCGGACGCCCTGGTTCTGAGAGGCCCGCTGGACCGGGAGAGTCTGAGCCTCGGTGTGCTGACCCTCCCGGACGCCGCGCACCGCATGGCCTGGCTGGCCGACCACCTCGACGATCTTCCGGGTTCGGGGATCATCTACACGCTGACCGTGGCCGCCGCGGAGGAGGTCACCGCGTTCCTGCGCCATCGCGGGCACACCGTCGCCTCGTACACCGGGAAGACGGAGAACGCCGAGCGCCAGCAGGCGGAGGACGACCTGCTCGGGAACAAGGTCAAGGCGTTGGTGGCCACCTCGGCCCTCGGCATGGGCTTCGACAAGCCCGACCTCGGCTTCGTGGTCCACCTCGGCTCACCCTCGTCCCCCATCGCCTACTACCAGCAGGTCGGGCGCGCGGGTCGTGGTGTCCAGCACGCCGAGGTCCTGCTGCTGCCCGGAAGGGAGGACGAGGCGATCTGGGAGTACTTCGCCTCACTCGCCTTCCCTTCGGAAGAGCTGGTACGGCGTACGCTCGACGTCCTCGCACGCGCGCAGCGGCCCCTGTCGCTGCCTGCCCTGGAACCGCTGGTCGAGCTGCGTCGTTCCCGGCTGGAGACCATGCTCAAGGTCCTCGACGTGGACGGCGCGGTGCACCGCGTGAAGGGCGGCTGGATCGCGACCGGGCAGCCGTGGACGTACGACGCGGAGCGTTATGACTGGGTGGCCCGGCAGCGCAAGGCGGAGCAGCAGGCGATGCGGGACTACGCGGCGACGACCCAATGCCGTATGGAGTTCCTGCAACGCCAACTGGACGACGAGGGCGCCAAGCCCTGCGGTCGCTGTGACAACTGCGCGGGAGCGCGCTTCGCCGCGGTCACGTCGACGGCCGCCCTGGACGCCGCACGCGTCGATCTGGGCCGGGCGGGCGTGGAGGTGGAGCCGCGCCGTATGTGGCCGACCGGCCTTCCGGCGATCGGCGTGGACCTCAAGGGCCGCATTCCGGCCGGTGAACAGGCCTCGCCGGGCCGCGCGCTGGGACGGTTGTCGGACATCGGTTGGGGGAACCGGCTGCGGCCGATGTTCGCGCCGCATGCGGTGGACGGTCCCGTGCCGGACGACGTGGCGAAGGCGGTGGTCGGTGTCCTGGCCGACTGGGCCAAAGGACCGGGTGGCTGGGCTCCGGGCACGGCGGACGCCCAGCCGCGTCCCGTAGGAGTGGTCACGGTCGCCTCGCGCACCCGGCCTCAGCTGATCAACTCCCTGGGCGCGCGTATCGCGGAGGTCGGCCGGATGCCGCTGCTGGGTTCGGTGCAGTACGCGACCGACGTACCGCCCGTCTCGCGGAGCAACAGCGCCCAGCGCCTCAAAGCCCTGGACGGAGCGCTGACCGTACCGCCCGCTCTCGGTGCGGCACTTCGCGAAACACCTGGACCTGTGCTGCTTGTGGACGACTTCACCGAGACAGGCTGGACGCTCGCGGTCACGGCCCGCCTGCTCCGGCGCGCGGGTGCGCAGGGGGTGTTGCCCCTCGTCCTGGCCGTACAGGGCTGACCGCGACCACACGCGCTCGTCGTGGACGAGCGGGTACCGCCCGCACGTTGTCCGTCGTGCCCGCACGTTGTCCGTCGTGCCCGGGCGGTAGGCGGGTACCGCCGGGCGGCTGTTGCCTACGCCGCTTCTCCGGCATCACTCGGCACCCCGCCGGGTACGGATATAAGCCACGGACCACTCGATAAGGGTCGACCGCTCCAATTGCTCGTTGCCGCATCCCAGTTCGGCGGGAAGAATTGGGGTCCGCTCCCCGCACGGCTCAGCCCGTGATCAGGTAGGGCTCTGCTGCGGTGCGCGCTCCCCCGATCCAGACCTCGCCCGCAGTGTGGGCGCGTAGCCGAAGGGAGGAACGTGACCTTCGGATTCGCTCCGTCCTCCGCGGCATCCACGGATTCCGCCGCATCAGTGAATGCCGGGGCGCGACTGCTGGAACCCTCGGAATGGGCCGCCGCGGGCATCCCACTGCTGCGTAATCCCCGGGAAGTCGTCAGCGGACTGCACACGCGCCACCGCCCCAGGCCCTCGACGGCGGTCGTGGCCGTCCTCGACGGGGACGATCGGCTGTGCGCGAGCGCCTCGTTCACCAGGCGTCCGACGGCCGCCGACGGCTGGATGTTCCGTAACGCGCTTCTCGACCAACTACGCCGGGTCATCCCGCACGACCTCCGCCGCCGCGCGCCGGTCCGGACCGCCGTGCTGCTCTACTGCCGGGACGGCGAGGCACGTTGGACGGAGGAGGACGGCGCGTGGATGTGGGGCCTGCGTGACGCCTGCACGCTCCACGGACTGCGCTGCGGGGCGTACATCACGCTGACCCGCGACGGCTGGCAGGTCCTCGGCGAGGGCCGGGGCGGCCGCCGCCCCAACTCCGTATCGGCGCCCGAGCCGTTCGCGACCTCGGAGGCACCACCTCCGCCACCGCGTACCGGAGGCGCCGCTTCCGACATTCTGAGCCGCGTGGCAGCCCGCTGAGGAACACGAGCCACGAGCACGGGCCGGCCACCGAACACATACGAACGACCACTCACGGCCACCGGTTCGACGTGACCTCGCGGCGGCACCGCCCCTCCGGACAGGCCGAACGAGCGGGCACCACGGACAAACAGGCAACACGGACAAGCAACACGAACAACAGGCGCCCCCGGCGAACAGGCGGCCCCGACGACGAGGCGAGAAGGGCGGAAGGGCAGACGGCAGGACACGTGGGGAAACAGAATGCAGGACACCTACACCCCGCACCCCACACCTGGGCACCTGGCCACAGCCGTCACACCCGGCGTGCAACCGTCACCGCGCGCCCCCGCCCCGCCTCCGATGCCTTTCGCCCGACCACGCCCGTCACACGAGCACACCGAAGTCCCCACACCGTGCGATGGCGACCACGGAGGCGTATGCGCCGACCCGAAGCCCCCGTTCCACAGGAACCGGGGGAACAGGATCAGACGCCCGTGCCCAGCACCGAGTTGATCTGCTGCGGGTCGCCGCAGACGATCAGCAGGGTGTCGGCCCGGGTGAGAGCCAGCGGCAGTGCGGTCGCGGCAGCGGTGTCGGAACCACCGTTGACTGCGACCACGACCACAGCCCGGGACGCGGCACGACCGGCCATGGCGGCGTCCGTGTAGAAGACGTCGTCACCGGAGTCGTGCTGTGCCCAGTAGGAAGCCTCACCGAAGGACAGCTCGTGAGCGGCCCAGGGATGCGGCTCGCCAGTCGTGATCACCAGCACGTCACTGGGGGCGCGGCCGGAGTCCAGCAGCAGGTCCACGGCTTCCTCGGCAGCGTCGAGCGCGCCCTCGGCCGGAGCCGGGATCAGCTGGATCTGCGGGGTCGCCGAAGCCGAAGCGGCAGGGGTGGCGGTTGCGGCCGGACCCGCGGGCCCGGGCTTGGTCGACCCGACCGCGCCCGAGCGCTGCGCCGGCGGCGAGGGCCGGAGAGCGCCGCCGGGACGACCAGGACGCGGCGGGGCCGCGGGGCGGGGGCCGGGTACGGGACGAGGGGTCGGCGCGGTACGGCCACTGGCCGAAGCCGCGCGAGGACCCTGGGCACTCTCGTGAATCTGAGGCTCCTCGGGGAAGAGAGGCATGAGTTGATATCTATCAAACGTTGGTACGGGTGACGCCAGCGGGTGGCACATACGTGCGACCGGAACCGTCAGAAATCGAAGCCGAGCTGACCGTCGATCTCCGGAACCTTTCCGTCCGCCCAGCTGCGGGCCTTCTTGAGATGCCGCCATTGCGGCAGCGCATCAAGATACGCCCACGACAACCGGTGGTGAGGGGTGGGGCCCCGCTCCGCCAGTGCGGCCTTGTGCACGGGCGACGGATACCCGGCGTTGTCCGCAAAACCGAAGTCTGCATGTTCGATGCCCAGTTCGGCCATCATTTTGTCGCGCTGGACCTTGGCGATCACCGAGGCGGCCGCCACGGCCACGCACGACTGATCGCCCTTGATCACCGTACGGACCTGCCAGGGCGCCCCGAGATAATCGTGCTTCCCGTCGAGGATCACCGCGTCCGGACGGATCGGCAGCGCGTCCAGGGCCCGCACAGCCGCGACCCGCAGCGCCGCCGTCATCCCGAACTCGTCGATCTCCTCGGGTGACGCGTGCCCCAAGGCGTACGACGTGACCCAGGTCCGCAACAGCTCGGCGATCTCGGTCCGTCGTTTCACGGTGAGCAGTTTGGAATCGGTGAGGCCCGGGGGAGGCCGGCGCAGTCCGGTGATCGCCGCGCAGACGGTGACGGGACCGGCCCAGGCGCCGCGCCCCACCTCGTCCACACCGGCGATGATCTTCGCCCCGGTCGTTGCGCGAAGCGAGCGCTCGACGGTGTGAGTAGGTGGTTCGTACGGCATGACGCGTTCAGACTACGCCGCCCGCGAACTGGTCCGACACCCTGGTCCCCCGAGCGTCCACCAGGGACGCCACAACCTCGTCCCGGTCTCCCACCAGGGCGATCGCTGGACCGTCGACCGGTGAGCCCGCTCCTCGAAGTACCGGTTCGTCGATTCACTCACGCACACCCTCGAAGGTCGCATCCTCACATGATGTCCGGGACGCGTCCGCTCGCCGCGTCGGATCGCCGCTCACCCGCCTGATTCCAGCGTCGACGCCCTCACGCAAGCCTTTGACCTCGCGTCCAGCAGACCGTGCAGGACCACGCCACGGGAGCGCTCCGCCCGTTCGCTGTCGCATTCGTGAATCATCGTGCACAGGTCCCGGGTGGCAGCCGGCGCACTGACGGCAGCGGTCTACGCCGGGGCGCCCAGCCAGTCGGGCAGTGCCTCCGTCCGCCCCACCCACGCGGCGGGGGGCGCCCCGGCCCGCCCCCCGGCGAGCACGCCGCCGACGATGGCGCAGGTGGTGTCCACGTCGCCGCCGACCTGCGCGGTCGTCCAGAACGCCTGCTCGTAGTCACCGAGGGAGCGCGCGGCCGACCAGAGGGCGAAGGGGACGGTGTCATGGGCGGAGGTCCGCCGCCCGCAGCCCAGTACAGCCGCGACCGTGGCCGGATCGCCGTAGTCGAGCATGTCCCGGGCACGACGCAGACCTGCGCCGACGGCGCTCTTCGGCACGAGTGCGACGACGTCGTCGAGCAGCGACCCGGGGCTCGGCGGTCCCCCGGGGGCCGAGGCCAGGGCGGCTGCCGCGGCGACGGCCATGGCGCCGACCACGGCCTCACGGTGCTGATGTGTCGGGTACGCGGAGATCTCCGCCTGGTGCGTCGCCTGCTCGGGGTCGTCGGCGTACCAGGCGCCCAGCGGGGCAATGCGCATGGCGGCGCCGTTGCCCCAGGAGCCGAGGCCGTTGAAGAGCGCGGACGACAGCTCCCGCCAGTCACCGCCTTCGCGGATCAGTCGGAGCATCCGGTTGACCGCGGGGCCGTAGCCGCGGTCGAAGTCGTGGCGCTCGGCGAACGAACGCGCGAGGGCGTCCTGATCGATCCGCCGGTGGGTGGCGAGAACGGCGACCACGGAACAGGCCATCTCGGTGTCGTCGGTCCACTGCCAGGAGCCCGGCGGCAGCTCGCGGCTTTTGAGCAGCGGATAGTTCACCGGCACGAAGAACTGGGAACCCAGGGCATCCCCGACCGCGAGTCCGCGCAGGCTGGCCAGGGCGCGGTCCAGGCGCCCGCCGGGAGAGGAGTCGGTCATCGGTCTGCCACTCTATTCGGTGATCCCGTACGGTGCCGGATCTCGCCAACGTTCGAACGGCCGGTCAAGCGTGTACTTGCCGTCGTCCCCCAGAACGAGCATTCGTATCTCGCCGTTCCCGGGATTCGACAGCGACTCGAACTCGGCCACGGTCCAGTGGAACCAGCGCATGCAGAACAGCCGCATGGCCAGGCCGTGCGTCACCAGCAGCACGTTGGACGGATGATCCGGCGACTCGAAGCTCCGGTACAGACTCTCCAGGAAGCCGCCGACCCGGTCGTACACGTCGGCTCCGCTCTCGCCCTGCGCGAAGCGGTAGAAGAAGTGCCCGTACGCGTCCCGGTAGGCCTTCTGCAGCCTCACGTCGTCGCAGTCCTGCCAGTTCCCCCAGTCCTGCTCGCGCAGCCGCGGCTCCTCGCGGACGCGTATCAGGTCGGGATCCAGGTGGAAGGCGCGGAGCGTCTCATGAGTACGGCGGTACGGCGAGACATACACGCTCACCGGTTCGCGCCCGAACAGGTCGCGGAGCCGCTTGCCGGCCTCCTCGGCCTGTCGCCATCCGCGTTCGGTCAGTGCCAGCGAGTGATCGGGTTCGCGCTCGTACACGGAGTCATCAACATTGCCCGTTGACTCGCCGTGCCGGACAAGGACGATGCGCCGTGGTCGTGCCATGCCAAAACCCTAGTTCGGGCGAGGCCGTTTCGAGCACTCGTGCGGGCTCTATACGGCGTAGGTCACACACTTCCCGCACCTCACGCCACACAGAGCACACCTTCTCCGGAACCGGGACTCAGACGATCCAGGTGGGCTCCAGCTCCACGATGTCGCCGGTCAGCGCCGCGACGTCCGCCTCGGTCTGCGCCCTCAGGGCCAGCCGCTCCACGCGCTCGGTGCGGTACTTGCCGTGCTCGGCGGCCGACCGCCACATCGACAGCACCATGAACTCATGCCCCGGGGCCTCGGCGAAGAGTCCCCGGATCATCCCTGGAGAGCCGGCCATCGCGGGGTTCCAGACCTTCTCCTGCATCAGCGTGAAATTGTCGACGCGCTGCTCGTGGACACGGCAGAGGGCGACCCGGACCAGGTCGGCGTCCGTGAAACGCGGCTCGAAGCCGGTCTTCACGTCGAAGCGGTAGTCGAACAGCCTGACCTGGGCATCCTTGAACGTGCCGGTCTGGGCCGTCGCCAGCCGGTCGTGGGAGCGGGCCATGAAGGAGTCGTAGAAGGCGCGGCTCTCCCAGAAGGCGAAGATGTGCGCCACCGAGGGACGGCTCCGGCTCCAGCCGCCGCCCTGCCCCCGGAATCCCGGCTCCCCCAGAAGCCCCGCCCATTTTCGCTGCCCCCGCTCGAAGCCGCGGCGGTCCACCACGGTGCAGCGAATCCACTTGACCAGCACCGCGCCATCGTACGGCCACCGGCGTGGCGCCGGTCACGTTCGGACAAAGGGCACCCGCCCACTACCGCCCGGGCGTGGCAGGATGGACAACCGGCTTGTAACGCCCGGCAGTTCGGGCTGCCGGCCCAGCGGAAGGGGGACTACGTCCGATGAGCGGCATCAGCAAGGGGATCCGCAAGGTCGAGATCGCGGTGAAGTGGGACCCGAGTGCGGCGGGGCAGCCGCCGGCCGATCTGGACATAGTGGCCGCCACCTACCTGGCGGGGGATCCGTACGGGGATCCCGCCTACACGGTCCACTTCGACAGTCGCTCCCCCGACGGCACCATCGCGCTCAACCGGGACAGCAAGGACGGCAAGGGCTTCGGCTGGGACGAGGTCATGACGCTGGAACTCGAACGGCTGAACCCCCGCTACGCGCGCGTGGTGGTCGGCGTCGTCATCCAGCAGCGCCCCGGCCGGCGCACGTTCGTCAGCGTGACCAAGCCCTCCCTGCGCATCCGCGAGGGATACACGGACCTCGCCACGGACGACTTCGGCGGCGTGCTCGGATGCACCGCGGCCAGGGTCGCGGAGTTCGTCCGGGGTGACTCGGGGGCGTGGGACCTCGACGCCGGCGTCCACGGCTTCGAGGACGACCCCGCCACCTTCACCCGCTCGATGGGCCGCCCGCACCGGCCGTGACCACCTCTCGGCCTCCCGTCCCCCGGGCACGGACCCGAGCGCGTACGCCGACGAGGGGCGCCGGCACGAAGCCGGCGCCCCTCGCTCTCAGGAACTGCCTGTCAGGCGTCAGCTGCAGCCGCTCGTCGAGCCGCAGCCCTCGCAGATGTAGCAGGAGCCGGCGCGCTGCATCTTCGTACCGCAGGAGAAGCACAGCGGAGCGTCGGCCTGGATGCCCAGCTGCATCTCCACCAGCTCCGCGCTGGTGTGCGCCTGCCTCGGGGCGGGCTCGGCGACCTCGACCCGGACCTCGGCCTTGGGCGTGACCACGGCCTTGAGCTCCTGGGCACGCGGCGCCGACTGGGCCAGCCCTTCGACGTCGACGTCCTCGTCCGACGGCTCGTACGAACCCGTCTCCAGGTGGCGCTGACGCTCGTCGGCGGAGTGGATGCCGAGCGCGGAACGCGTCTCGAAGGGCAGGAAGTCCAGCGCCAGACGGCGGAAGATGTAGTCGACGATCGACTGCGCCATGCGGACGTCGGGGTCGTCGGTCATACCCGCCGGCTCGAAGCGCATGTTCGTGAACTTCGAGACGTACGTCTCCAGCGGCACGCCGTACTGCAGACCCACCGAGACGGCGATCGAGAAGGCGTCCATCATGCCCGCCAGGGTCGAGCCCTGCTTGGACATCTTCAGGAAGACCTCGCCGAGACCGTCGTCCGGGTAGGAATTGGCGGTCATGTAGCCCTCGGCGCCGCCGACGGTGAAGGACGTGGTGATGCCGGGACGTCCCTTCGGGAGGCGCTTGCGGACCGGACGGTACTCGACGACCTTCTCGACCGTCTCACGGATGGCGGCCTCGGCCTTCTCCGTGATCTCGGCCTTCGCCTTCTCCTTGGTCTTGGCGGAGAGGGGCTGGCCGACCTTGCAGTTGTCGCGGTAGATGGCGAGCGCCTTGACGCCCATCTTCCAGGCCTCGAAGTAGATCTCCTCGACCTCCTCGACGGTCGCCGACTCCGGCATGTTGACCGTCTTGGACAGGGCTCCGGAGATCCACGGCTGGATCGCGGCCATCATGCGGACGTGGCCCATCGCGGAGATGGAGCGCTCGCCCATGGCGCAGTCGAACACCTCGTAGTGCTCGTGCTTGAGGCCCGGGGCGTCGACGACATTGCCGTGGTCGGCGATGTGGGCGACGATCGCCTCGATCTGCTCCTCCTGGTAACCCAGGCGGCGCAGGGCCTGCGGGACGGTGCCGTTGACGATCTGCATCGAGCCGCCGCCGACCAGCTTCTTGAACTTGACCAGGGCGAGGTCGGGCTCCAGGCCGGTGGTGTCGCAGGACATCGCGAGACCGATGGTGCCGGTCGGAGCGATGACGGACGCCTGGGAGTTGCGGAAACCGTTCGTCTCGCCGAGGCGCAGCACGTCCTGCCAGGCCTCCGTGGCGGCGGCCCAGATCGGCGTGTCCAGGTCGTCCACGCGGACGCCCTTGGCGTTCTCGTCGGAGTGCTGCTTCATGACCCGCAGGTGCGGCGCGGCGTTGCGGGCGTAGCCGTCGTACGGGCCGACGACCGCGGCGAGTTCGGCGGAGCGGCGGTACGACGTGCCGGTCATCAGGGAGGTGATGGCGCCGGCCAGGGCGCGGCCGCCGTCGGAGTCGTACGCGTGGCCGGTCGCCATGAGCAGGGCGCCGAGGTTCGCGTAGCCGATGCCGAGCTGACGGAACGCGCGCGTGTTCTCGCCGATCTTCTGGGTCGGGAAGTCCGCGAAGCAGATGGAGATGTCCATCGCCGTGATGACCAGCTCCACGACCTGGGCGAAGCGCTCGACCTCGAAGGACTGGTGGCCCTTGCCGTCGTCCTTGAGGAACTTCATCAGGTTCAGCGAGGCGAGGTTGCAGGACGTGTTGTCCAGGTGCATGTACTCGCTGCACGGGTTCGAGCCGTTGATACGGCCGGACTCCGGGCACGTGTGCCAGTGGTTGATGGTGTCGTCGTACTGGATGCCCGGGTCGGCGCAGGCCCAGGCGGCCTCGGCCATCTTGCGGAACAGCGCCTTGGCGTCGACTTCCTCGATGACCTCGCCGGTCATCCGCGCGCGGAGGCCGAACCTGCCGCCCTGCTCGACCGCCTTCATGAACTCGTCGTTCACGCGGACCGAGTTGTTGGCGTTCTGGTACTGGACGGACGTGATGTCGTCGCCGCCCAGGTCCATGTCGAAGCCCGCGTCGCGCAGGGCGCGGATCTTCTCCTCTTCCTTCACCTTCGTCTCGATGAAGTCCTCGATGTCGGGGTGGTCGACGTCGAGGATGACCATCTTGGCGGCGCGGCGGGTGGCGCCACCGGACTTGATCGTCCCCGCGGAGGCGTCGGCACCGCGCATGAAGGACACGGGACCGGAGGCGTTGCCGCCGGAGGAGAGCAGTTCCTTGGAGGAGCGGATGCGCGAGAGGTTCAGGCCGGCGCCGGAGCCGCCCTTGAAGATCATGCCCTCTTCCTTGTACCAGTCGAGGATCGACTCCATGGAGTCGTCGACGGACAGGATGAAGCAGGCGGAGACCTGCTGCGGCTGGGGCGTGCCGACGTTGAACCAGACGGGGCTGTTGAAGCTGAAGATCTGGTGCAGGAGGGCGTAGGCCAGCTCGTGCTCGAAGATCTCGGCGTCGGCGGGCGAGGCGAAGTACTTGTAGTCCTCGCCGGCCCTCCGGTACGTCTTCACGATCCGGTCGATCAGCTGCCTGAGGCCGGTCTCGCGCTGCGGGGTGCCGACGGCACCGCGGAAGTACTTGCTGGTGACGATGTTGACCGCGTTCACCGACCAGAAGTCGGGGAACTCGACGCCACGCTGCTCGAAGTTGACCGAACCGTCGCGCCAGTTGGTCATGACGACGTCACGGCGCTCCCAGGCCACCTCGTCGTACGGGTGTACGCCGGGCGTCGTGTGGATGCGCTCGACCCGCAGTCCCCTGGCCGCCTTGGTGCCCTTGGCACGGGAACTCCGTGCCGGACCGCTCGCCGTCTCTGTCATGCCGCCTCCCTCTACGGGCAAAACGCCCTGAAGTGCCACGATGTTCCCGTAGCACGTGTTCTGTCTGGTGTTGCGAGGCCGTCGCACCGCCACCCGCAACAGGTCTTCGACCGCCGCCGACCCGGCCGGTCCGGATGCCGCCTCCGTCCCGGCCCGCCGATCAGTCGGCGGCGCGAGCGGGCTCGGGCAGCTGAGCAGCCCCTCCGGACCCGCGGTCCTTCTCCTGGCTCCCCGTGCAGCGGTCTCCGTCGTCCGCGTGCTCCGGCCGCTTCTCCCTCAGTTCCCTGATCGCCGCCTCGAAGTCCTCCAGCGACTCGAACGCCCGATAGACGGACGCGAATCGCAGATAGGCGACGAGATCGAGCTCCTGCAGCGGGCCGAGTATGGCCAGCCCCACGTCATGGGTGGTCAGCTCGGCACTCCCGGTTGCCCGCACCGCCTCCTCGACCCGCTGGCCGAGCTGGGCGAGTGCGTCCTCGGTGACGGGCCTCCCCTGGCATGCCTTGCGCACACCGTTGATGACCTTGGTTCGGCTGAAGGGCTCGGTGACGCCGGACCGCTTCACCACCATGAGCGAGCACGTCTCCACGGTCGTGAAACGACGGGAGCAGTCGGGGCACTGGCGGCGCCTTCGGATCGACGTGCCGTCGTCGGTCGTACGACTGTCGACCACACGGCTGTCGGGGTGCCTGCAGAAAGGGCAGTGCATGGATTCCCAACCCTTCCTCACAGCAGACTCAATGGCCTCGACAGACCCCTGGGCCCCTCGAAGCGAGCACAAGCATAGGCGATGATCGAGCGCCCCGAGACCGCGATGAACACAACTTCTGGGATGCCGCAGCCATCCAACCACTAGATGTGGGGCTTGGCTCGTACATCCAGCCGCACGCGTGTCGACGCGGGCACCACCGGGTTCTCCACGCGCGTACGGCACGCCGCCCACCTGGGCACACGTCCCTGCAGATGCCTCAGGTGGGGAGATACCGTGGTCGCCGCAGGGAGAAGCGGTACGACTTCCCGCGCGCCAGGGGGCCGGTGCCCGGCCGGAGCGCCTCCGGATGGCAGACTGGGCCGCACTTCACGAGGGCCTGCCTGGCTGTGAGGTGACAACAAAAGACGCTTTCGCCCACCGGCCGGCGCGTCAGCCATACACCCGTGTACGCATTCACGTCCGTCGATTCGCACTTTTTCACTCGAACGTGTGTTTGGCGCAACCTTTCGAAAGCAACTACCGTTGTCCAGCAGGGAGACCATCGAGAGGGGCCGACGTGACCACCACCGCAGACAGTGCCACCATCACTGCCCAGGATCGCTCCCAGGGCCGACTCGAGCCGGTGCATGCCATGAACGAAGCCGCGAACCCAGAGGCGCACAAGCGCTCCCTGCCGGGCCGACCTCCAGGCATCCGGGCGGACAGCTCAGGCCTGACCGACCGGCAGCGCCGGGTGATCGAGGTCATCAGGGACTCCGTGCAGCGGCGCGGCTACCCGCCGTCGATGCGCGAGATCGGTCAGGCGGTCGGTCTGTCGAGCACGTCCTCCGTGGCGCACCAGCTGATGGCGCTGGAGCGCAAGGGCTTCCTGCGCCGCGACCCGCACCGCCCCCGCGCCTACGAGGTACGGGGCTCCGACCAGGCGGCATCCGTGCAGCCCACGGACACCGCCGGCAAGCCCGCCGCGTCGTACGTCCCTCTGGTCGGCCGTATCGCCGCCGGTGGTCCGATCCTCGCCGAGGAGTCCGTCGAGGACGTCTTCCCGCTCCCCCGGCAGCTCGTCGGCGACGGAGAGCTGTTCGTGCTGAAGGTCGTCGGCGACTCGATGATCGAGGCCGCGATCTGCGACGGCGACTGGGTCACCGTCCGCCGTCAGCCGGTGGCCGAGAACGGTGACATCGTGGCCGCGATGCTCGACGGAGAGGCCACCGTGAAGCGCTTCAAGCGCGAGGACGGCCACGTCTGGCTGCTGCCCCACAACTCCGCCTACGAGCCGATTCCGGGCGACGACGCGACGATCCTCGGCAAGGTGGTCGCGGTTCTTCGGCGCGTGTGACGCCCACCGCGGGCGGCCCTGTCGAGGCCGCCCTCCCCTGACCGGGCCCCGGGACCCCTGCGCCGGTTCCGGGGTCCTGTGCTGTCCGGCGCATGTGGCGGTGAGCCGGCGGTTCCCGTGGCCCTGGTCGGGCCCACGCGTCGAGCGCGGGACCGGCCGGCCTTCACCGGACCTCGGTCTGTTCGCCGACCGCGCACCGTTTGCTCGCCGGCCGCGACTGCTTGCCTGTCGGTCGCGACCAGGGCCGGCCGCGGCCCTGTTGCCGGGTGGGCTCCCCAGCCGTATCCGTCGCCGTGGCGGCGATTCCTAAGTGGGCTCCGCTTCCGCCTTCTTCGCCGCCGCGTCGATCGCTGCCAGCGACTTCCGGACCTGGTTACGGTCCGTGGTGTACCAGAAGTCGGGCAGTGACGCCTTCAGATAGCTCCCGTAGCGGGCGGTCGCCAGACGCTGGTCGAGCACGGCGACCACTCCACGGTCGCCCGAGGCCCGAACGAGGCGACCGGCACCCTGGGCCATCAGCAGCGCCGCATGGGTGGCGGCGACCGCCATGAAGCCGTTGCCACCGGCTTCCTCCACCGCCTTCTGCCGGGCGCTCATGAGCGGGTCGTCGGGGCGCGGGAACGGGATCTTGTCCATGACGACCAGCTGACAGCTGGGACCGGGCACGTCCACGCCCTGCCAGAGCGACAGGGTGCCGAACAGGCACGCCTCCGGGTCGGCCGCGAAGTTCTTGATCAGCTCGCCCAGGGTCTCCTCGCCCTGGAGGAGGATCGGGAACTCGGGCAGGCGCACCCGCAGTTCCTCGGCGGCCAGCTGCGCGCCCCGCATGGACGAGAACAGACCGAGAGTGCGGCCACCCGCCGCCTGGATCAGCTCCGTCAGCTCGTCGAGCATGTCCACGCGATCTCCGTCGCGCGCGGGGCGGGACAGATGTTTGGCGACGTAGAGGATGCCCTGCCTCGGGTAGTCGAACGGTGAGCCGACGTCGACTCCCTTCCACTGCGGGAGGTCGTCCCCCTCGGTGCCCTCGGGGGCGAGTCCCAGGGAGGCACCGACGCCGTTGAAGTCGCCGCCCAGCTTCAGGGTCGCGGACGTCAGGGTCACGGAGCGGTCCGCGAAGAGTTTCTCCCGCAGCAGGCCCGAGACCGACATGGGGGCGACGCGGAGAGAGGCGCCGAAGCGGTCGTGGCGTTCGTACCAGACGACATCCCACTCCGAGCCGTGCGTGATGCGCTCGGCGACGTCGTGCACCGATTCCACGGAGGCCAGGGCCTGCTTGCGGACCGCGTCCTCGTCCTGCACGGACTTGTCGCGTGTCGCACCGATCGCCGAGATCACCGTGCGGCAGGCGTCGCGCAGCGCCGTCAGCGCGTAGCCGAGGTCTTCCGGGATCTCTTCGAGCCGACCGGGCAGTGCCAGCTCCATCAGCCGCTCGAAGCCCTCGGCGGCGGTCTGGAGCTGGTCGGCGGCCTTCTCGTTGACGAGCTTCGCGGCCCGGCGGACGGCACGGTTGACCTGGCCGGGGGTCAGCTCGCCGGTGGCGACACCGGTGACCCGGGAGACCAGCTCGTGCGCCTCGTCCACGATGAGCACCTCGTGCTGCGGAAGGACCGGGGCACCCTCGATGGCGTCGATGGCGAGCAGAGCGTGATTGGTGACGACGACCTCGGCGAGCTTGGCGCGCTCCCGGGCCATCTCCGCGAAGCACTCGGCGCCGTACGCGCACTTCGAGGCGCCCAGGCACTCCCGCGACGAGACCGACACCTGGGCCCACGCGCGGTCCGACACCCCTGGAGTGAGGTCGTCGCGGTCACCGGACTCGGTCTCGTCGGACCAGTCCCGCAGCCGCAGCAGGTCCTGACCCAGCTTGCTGGTGGGTGCGGCCGCCTCGAACTGGTCGAAGAGGCCCTCCTCCTCGTCCTGCGGGACGCCCTCGTGGAGGCGATGCAGACACAGGTAGTTCGACCGGCCCTTCAGCATCGCGAATTCCGGGCGGCGACGCAGCAGCGGGTGCAGCGCCTCGACGGTGCGCGGCAGGTCCCGCTCCACCAACTGGCGCTGCAGGGCCAGCGTGGCGGTGGCCACGACCACACGCTCGCCCTGCGCGAGCGCGGGCACCAGATAGCCCAGCGACTTACCGGTTCCGGTACCGGCCTGGACCAGCAGATGGGAACCGCCGTCGATCGCCTCCGCGACGGATTCGGCCATGGTCACCTGGCCGGGGCGCTCCGTACCGCCGACGGCTGTGACGGCGGCATGCAGGAGTTCGGGGAGTGAGGGCTTCGTCATAGCTCGACCACCCTACGGCGCGGCACTGACATAGGGGCGATCACGGTGAGGGCGGGGGTGGGGTCAGGATCCGAGTGCGGCGGGATGTGGGCGGTGGGCCGGGCGCGCCTCGGACCGCTTGCACGCGACATGGGCTCGATGACGATCGCCTGGGACCGGGCTTGGGTGGATGGGAGCGACCGAAGATCGATCGCATGAGCTCCCGCTCGGCACGCCGAACATCCTCGCCGGACTCGAAGAAATTGAGTGGAACCGGATCGCCGCGGCCGGTGTACCAAAAGTGATGACGCTGTGGCACAGCGCTACAGCCTTTGACTCAGGGACCGGTCTCGGATCATGAGGGCGGCCCGTTTGGCAGGCAGGTCGGCCTCGGCGGCGAACCGGAATCCGGCGCTGAGGAAAGCGGCCACGGAAGGGGTGTTGCGAATGTCCGGTTCCGCCACGACTCGCGCGCAGGCGAGCCGCTTGTCGAGGACGAGGTCCGCGACGGATCTGAGGAGGATGCCGCCCAGCCCTTGCCCGCGCCTCGAGATATCGCCGATGAGGAGGTGGATGCCCGTGTCGTGGGGCCGTGCAGGGTAGTAGCGGGCCAGCTGATCGAGGTCGGCCCGGTAGATCTCCCAGTAGCTCATCGGGGTGCCGTCCAGCACGCCGAGGCAGGGGACACTTCGCCCGTCGCCGGCCAGTTGGGCGGTCAGGTGCTTCTCGGTCAGGTCCTGGGCTCCGTCCAGCTCCCAGAACGCGGCCACGGCGGGGTCGTTCATCCAGCGGCCGAGGAGGGGAAGATCCCGCTCGACACGCACCGGAACGAGCTGGAACACGCCCGCGGGTGTGTCGATCGGACCCCAGTCGCCGACCTGGTCGAGGAGGTCTGCGGCGGCGGCCGGTACGGGTGTCAGCCGCGGTGCCGCGGCAGGCTCGTCCTGGTCCGCTTCGGCCTCCTGCCCTGCGAGGAAGGCGAGGAACTCGCTGGGCAGACGTAGGTCCAGCGTGTCCTCGGCGTCGGTGTCTTCGGCATCGGCGTCCGCGTCGGCGTCGGCGTCGGCAATGTCGGTGTGTTCGATGTCGGTGTCCTGGGGCATGTCCTTGTCCTCGCGCGGGCTGCGGCACCCGTCGGTGTCGGGTGCCGAGGCGGGGTCGGTGCTCGCATGAGTGCTCGCGTCGGTCTGAGGCACTGGGAGCTCCTCTCAGAAGGCGGTGTCGGTGCGTATTCCTTGTGGGGGCGAGTTGGCATTGATCAGGGATGGCGCGAGCTGTGCAGGGATGGAGAGGGATGATCTGGATCAGGGACGGAGAGGGTTGGCGATGGTGACGTAGACGGACTGGGTGTCCACGGGGCCTGTGAGTTCATCGAGGCCGTACAACCGGGTCAGCAGGTTGGCCTTGCAGCGCAGGACGGGTGAGTCGAGGAGCCGGGAGGGAAGCGAGGTACGCAGCCGGGAGGGACCGGAGGCGGCACTTTCGAGGAACCGGCGGAAGGCGGCGAGCAGCAACCGTTCGTCAGCCAGATGCTGCGACCCGAACGCACCGATGAGGCCGAACACGTTGTTGATCGCCAGGTAGTAGGTGAAGCGCTCGTCGGCGACCTCGTCGCTCACGAACGTGTCGCTGTGCTCACCGATACCAGGGAGCCGGGAGGCGAGTTCCGCGCGCCGGGACTCACGGAAGTAGAAGCCCTGGTTGTCGCGGTAGCGTCCGCCGGCAGGCCAGCCATCGCTGTCCAACAGGACCAGTGTGTTCTGCTGGTGGGCCTCCAGGGCGACGCCTGCCTCGGCGTCGAGCCAGAGCACTGGGCGGACGACCTGCTCCAGGTAGCGCAGAAACCACTCGGCGGCGACGGTGCCGCGCGGACGCCCGGTCCGGCCGGCGAGGCTGGACACGATGGCCGCCAGCCGGGATCGGCAGGACGGTTGATCGGGGTGACGCCAAGGGACGGAGTACTGCGGGAAGTCGGAGTACTGCGGGAGGTCGGAGTTCTGCGGGTGGTCGGGGTGCTTCCCGTGGTCGGGGTGCTGCGGGTGGTGGGTCTGCGGTGCGTGCTCGGGCCGCGAGTCGCCGGCGGGTCGGCCCGGCGTGATCTGGGGGCGCAGGGCCGTGAGTCCGGCAAGGCAGGCGATGTCGTCCGCAGGAGCGAACGGGTTGTGTCGGATCATCACGTCGAGTCCTGGGACTTGGCTGCCGTCCGGTCCGTCGACGGCGAGCCATGCCGGGTCGCGGACGATGTCGAAGCAGGGGTGGACGGACTGCCATTGCTGCGCCAGCCCGGAGCGCAGCAGGCGGTGGGCCTCGACACCACGGTGCAGTTCCTTGCGGAGGTTCTCACGACGGGAGTTGGTGATGCGCAGGCCGAGCGACAGCTTGAGCATGGCGGCGGCACCGGGCTGGTAGACGGTGCGGACGGAGGAGGTGGGATGCCAGACGGCGCCGTGTGCTCCGAGGTCCCGGAGGAGTCCTGCGTCCAGCAGGGCGGCGACGTCGCTGCGGTGCCGCAGTTCGCGCATCTGCCAGGGGTGCAGGGGAAGGGCGGCGTAACCGCCGGGCAGCGGCAGTTCGACGCCGGCCAGTTGAGCGGTGAGCCGGGGCGCGGGGACGGCTCGGCCGCGTTCCGTCCAGGCGGAGTCACCGGCGAGTACGCAGGGGGCGACAGCCATCCAGTGCAAGGAGAAGGAGCCGCGCAGCTCCGGTGACCAGAGGGGAGCTTCGGCCTCGGTGAGGCCTTCGCGGCTCTTCGGCGTCGGGTGCAGGGGATGCCCGAGCAGAAGTGCCTGCTCGGCTCCCAGGAAGAGATCCGCTTCGTCGGCGGGGAACTGTCTGCGCTCGCCGATGAAGGTGGCGACACGGCGGACGGAGTCGGCGACGCGACCGACCAGGTCGGTGCCTTCGTGGCATCCGTGCGCGTTCGCGTCCGTGCCCCGAGGCGTCTCGCGGGCGAGCAGTGAGGCGACGGTGACCGCGTCGAGGGGCGGGTACTCCGCCGGCGCGGAGGCCAGGCGGGGCAGACCGAAGCGGTGCGAGCCGGTACGGGACCAGTAGTGCACGGGGGTGAGCAACTCGGTGCCGCTGGCGGGGAGGGGGATGCGGAGGATGCCATGGTCCGGGGCGGGGAGGTCGGTCTCGCGTACCCAGCAACGCAACAGGTTCTCCACTGCCGTCGCATCGGCCGCCATGAGGGCGTCGGGGTGGTCCAAGGGGTCGGTGGCGGTGCCGTGCAGGTGTTCCGCCTCTTGGCGGCCGTCGTGTTGTGCGGGCGCCGTTGTGGATGTGGGTAGGGGTGTGTTCTCGGACCCGCTACGGCGTTGCGCGGGGGTACGGAGACTCCGGTCAGGTGTGGGGGCGGTGGTCAAGATGGTTCCTCGGGGGGTCGATCCGGCTCCGACGGCAACGCGCGTGGTGGCGTGTGGGGGAGTTCTGTATCCGCGCACCCGCTATCGCGACCGAGCGGCGCGGGCTCCGCGAGCCGCTTGCGCGGGTACGGCGGGTACGGCAGGTACGGCAGGTACGGCAGGTACAGCGTTAACGGCGGGTACAGCGGTATCGGCGGGAGCGGCGGGAGCGGCGCTCTCCTCGGGAACAGTGGTGACGGGGCGGGGATCGCGGTCGCGTTGCCCGTCTCGCCCGTCTCGCCCGCCGCAGTCATCACCGCCGCCCTGGCCGCCACGGTCGTCATTGCCGGGTTGGGCGCCACCGTCTTCATCGCCGGGTCGGCCGACTGGGGCGGCTTCGCCAGGTGGACCGACAGGGTCGGCTTCGCCAGGTGGGTTGCCGCGGTCGGCTTCGCCGCGGGTGTCGGCGCGATCGTGGGTGTCGGCGTGGTCGTGAAGACGGCGATCCGAGCAGTGCAGCGGTCGGTCACCCTGACGAGGGTGGGCCCGGGCCACCGCCGTCAGAGCGTCGGCGAGGCGGTCAAGTACCGCGGAGGCCTGCTCGTCGCTGATGGTGAGCGGTGGCAGCAGCCGTACGACGCTCGGTCGGCGACGGGCGACTCCGACGATCAGGCCACGCCGGAGGCACTCCCGAAGAACAGCGGCGGCCAGACCGGGAGCGGCGGGAGGCATGCCGTGGGGACGTGTTTCCAGCCCCAGTGGAGAATCAGCCCGGGCAGGCTTCGGGACGCCGTCGTCGTCGCGGACGTCACGGGGATGCGTAGTCTCCCGGTCCTCCACCAGATCGACGCCGATCATCAGTCCGCGGCCGCGCACCTCGCCGATGCAGGCAAACTCGTCGGCGAGCGCCCGGAGTTGGGACAGCATGCGGGAGCCGATGGTCGCCGCGCGTTCGGCGAGGCGGTGTTCACGTACATGAGCGAGGGTCGCCGTTCCTGCGGCGAGCGCGAGTTGGTTGCCGCGGAAGGCGCCCGCCGGCGCGATGGGGCGGGGCAGCGCGAGGCTCTCGTGGTGGATCACCGCGGCCAGCGGAAGGCTGCCGCCGATGGCTTCGGACAGGATCATCACGTCGGGCGTCACCCCACTGTGGCCGACGGCCCAGAAGGCGCCGGTCCTGCCTACACCTGTGCGCGTCTCGTCGACGATGAGGGGGATGGAGCGGGCGGCGGCAGCTTGCCGTGCCGCCCGCATCCAGGAGTCCGGCGCGGGAACCACTCCGCAGTCGCCATGGACGGGTTCGACGAGGATTCCCGCAGGGCCGGTGGCCGCAATCCGGGGCAGAAGGGTCGCCGCGTCGGTCCAGTGGGTTGCCCGCTCGGTGCCGGCTGCGTCGCCGGTCCCACCGGTGCCGCCGGAACAACGGGAGCCTGGCGGAGTGCACGGGCGGGTATCGGAAAACAAGTCGGCCTCCCCGGCGACCCCGGAAGTGGCGGGCGGCGCCTCTTGCTCGGCGCCCGTGAAGGCGACGATGCCGGAGCGTCCGGTGGCGGCACGAACGAGCGCGACGGCGGTCGCGACCGCCTCCGTTGCCGAGGGCCCGCAGAACTGCACGTGGGCGTGCTCGGCGAGTCCGGGCGGCAGCGTGCGCCTCAGTTCCGCGACGAAGGCGTCCTCCACGGGGGTGGCCAGGTCGGGGACGTTGAGAGGGGCACCCGAGTCGAGGACCTTGCGGATCGCTTCGAGTACGACGGGGTGGTTGTGGCCGAGCGCGAGGGTCCCGGCGCCCGAGAGGCAGTCCAGGTAGCGGCGGCCGTCCGCGCCCTCGACGGTCAGACCACGGGCGCGCACCGGCACGATGGGGAGGGCGCGCGGGTAGGTACGTGCGGCCGGCTCACGCGTCGGCTGACGGCGCGAACCCCCTTCGGCGACTGGCACGACTCCCTGTCCTCCTGTTCCGGGGCGCCCTCGCGCAGGCGCGTGCGGGCCAGTTGGTCTCGTACTCACCGTGTTGGGCAGGTGATCGCCCACGCTCGCTGTCCGCGCGCGCACTCACGGGCCGGACGGACGGCACGAGTCCGACTCCTGTTCAACTGGTCGGCGTGCACGGCCTCACAGTTGGGCGCGTCGCGACTCGGCAGTCGAGTCGCCGACGCCGAACGAGCGCGCCGCTACACACGCCTGACGAAGTCCACACATCTACGCACGCCCGCGCACCCGCTGAAGGCCCCGCGCCCGCGCGGTACGCCGGAACAGTCACTGCCGACAGCTCACCTCCCGAGGGACGCACGCAGTACACGGGCACACAGGAGCGGCCCCGGTTCCCGCCCCATCGCTACCAACCCCGGTCGTGCCAACGGGTTACGGGTTGCTTCAAGATCCTTGCCGTGACGGAACCGTTGCCGTTCCGTCGGAAGTCCCCCACAGCGAGCGCATAGTGTGGGGTGCCGTTCCCAGAAAGCCGTGAGATCGGCCTGAACAGCGGGTGAGTTCGGCCGGGATCGCGGCGACGACGCCGAGTCCTTTCACCATCAGGGGGAGTAACACCATGCGATCCATACGGCCGTCGTTCACCGCCAGCCGGGACAAGCGCCCCCGTCGCGGAACCTCCCCGGTGCTGGCCGCCGTCGCGCTGGCGTCCGCACTGGCGCTGACCGCCACCGCGTGCGACTCGGGCAACTCCACGGTGGATGCCAAAGCGTCGGCCTCCGCGACCACGGGTGGCGACGGCAAGATCAAGATCCCGGACGACATAAAGGACCAGCTCAAGGAGCACGGGATCGACCTGGACAACTGGCGGAACGGCGCGTGGAAGAACTGGGACAAGGACGACTGGCTGCGCGAGGCCGAGGACTACATCAATCCGATCATCGAGGACCTGTGGGACCCGGACCGGATGCGGGAGGCCCAGGAGCCGGACCAGGCCGTCGACGACGGTGACATCTCCGGCGACCAGGGGGTGACCGACCCGACGCCGGAGCCGGTGGAGGCGGAGGCCGTACCGGCGTCGTACAACGCCAACGCGCCTGAGGCGGGCAAGGTGCTCTTCGACTCGCCCGAGGGCACGATGGTCTGTTCGGGAACGGTCGTGAAGGACCCGGCCAACCCCGGAAAGTCGAACCTCGTGTGGACCGCCGGGCACTGTGTGCACGCGGGCAAGAGCGGCGGCTGGTACCGCAACATCGCGTTCGTGCCGTCGTACAACGACGCGGGCCTGTCGACGGCGGAGTTGCAGAGCGCCACGAAGGAGGAGGTCGCTCCCTACGGCGTCTGGTGGGGCGACTGGGTGCAGACCTCGGACCAGTGGATCGAGCAGGGCGGAGCGACCGGCGGCGACGGAGCGGCGTACGACTTCGCGGTGCTCCATGTGACGCCGGAGGACGGCAGTGGGGGCAAGTCGCTGGAGGAAATGGTGGGGGCCGCGCTGCCGGTCGACTTCGCCGCTCCGGCCGTCCCCGAGATGGAGAGCATGACGGCGACGGGCTACCCTGCGGCGCCGCCGTACGACGGGCAGAAGCTGTACCGCTGCGAGGACAAGCCGGGGCGGCTGTCGATCAATGCCTCGGACCCGACGATGTACCGGATCGGCTGCACCATGACCGGCGGCTCGTCCGGCGGTGGCTGGGTCTCGACGGGGTCGGACGGGAAGCCGGCGCTGGTGTCCAACACCTCCATCGGGCCGGTGACTGCGGGCTGGCTGGCGGGACCGCGACTGGGCGAGGAGGCCAAGGGCGTGTTCGAGGCAGTAAGCGGCAAGTTCGCGGGCCGGTGACAGAGTCGTAGACCGGCGGTGGCGTGGCGGAACCCTCGACCACCTCACCGCCGTCCGCCCATGGGCCGGTGGTCAAGCGGGGGCCCACAGAGATCCACAGAAGCCCCTGCGGTCACGCGCCCACATGGTCGCCCCGCCTCCCCGCCTACCCGGCTACCCGCCTCCCCGCCATCTGACCACCCGGCCACGTGGTCAACCCGGTACCCAGCCACCCTGCTACCTCGCCGCGAAGTCACCCGGCCACCCGAGCACCCGAGCACCCGAGCACCCGAGCACGAGATCACGAGATCACGCCGTTCGTAAGTCCGCGCGCGAGCGCTGCGCGCGATCGGCGGCACAGCACACTCCGACGACGTCTCAACGGGGGTCACACCACGATGCGTTCCCTGCACACAATCCGCACCGCCCTCGCCGCCTCCGCCCTTCTCACCGCCCTCGCGCTCATGGTCACCGCCTGCGGCGGCGACAGCTCGGACAAGGCGGACGACCAGCCGGGTACCGAGGCCTCGCAGGAGGCCGGCGGTGACGCCAAGGTCGGGATACCCGCGGACATCGCGGACCGTCTCGCCGAGGCGGGCATCGACGTGGACGCCTGGAAGGACGGCGGCTGGCGGGACTGGGACAAGGACAAGTGGCTCAGCGCGGCCGAGGACTTCGTCAACCCGGTCATCGAGGGACTGTGGAAACCGGAGCGGATGCAGTCGGCGCAGGAGGCCGACAAGACGGTGTCGACGAAGGACACCTCCGCCGAGGCGGGCGTCAGTGACCCGGAGCCCGCGCCTGTCCAGGCCGAGGCGGAGAGAACGCCCTACCACGACAACGCGGCGCCGGTCGGCAAGGTCTTCTTCGACTCACCCGAGGGCACGATGGTCTGTTCGGGGACGGTCATCAAGGACGTGAACCACCCGGGCAAGTCCAACCTGGTGTGGACGGCGGGGCACTGCGTACACGCCGGGCAGAACGGCGGCTGGTACCGGAACATCATGTTCGCCCCTGCCTACAACGACCTCGGCAAGTCCGAGGCGGAGCTCGGCGACGCCACCAGCGGCGAGATAGCGCCGTACGGCAACTGGTGGGCGGACTGGGCCGCCACCTCCAACGGCTGGCTCCAGGGCGGCTCGGCCACCGGCGGAGCGGGAGCGGCGTACGACTACGCCGTGCTGCACGTGCAGCCGGAGCAGGGTTCCAAGTCCCTGGAGGAGACCGTCGGCGCGGCACTGGACGTGGACTTCTCGGCGCCGTCCGCGGCGGAGGCCGGCGAGATGGGCGCCTGGGGGTATCCGGCGGGGCCGCCTTACAACGGGCTGCGGATGTTCAAGTGCATCGACCGGCCGGGGCGGCTCTCGCTCAGCCCGGCGCTGCCGACCATGCACCGGATCGGCTGCACCATGACGGGCGGTTCATCGGGCGGCGGCTGGTTCCGGGTGGTGGACGGCGAGACCCGGCTGGTCTCCAACACGTCGATCGGCCCGGCCGACAACACCTGGCTGGCGGGTCCGCAGTTGGGGCAGGATGCCCAGGCGCTGTACGAGAACATGAGCCGGACGCAAGGCGGTCGGTGACCGGCCCTCAGCGACCGGCCGTCAGCGAATCGACGTCGGTAACCAGTCGCCGGTGACCGGCCCTCAACGACCGGCAGTCGGTGATCCGCCGTCAGCGAACCGCCGACGGTGACCCGCCGTCAGTGCGCGGCCGTCCGTTACCGGCAGCCGGTGACCCGCAGTCGAGGAGCCTCGCCGACGACGAGGCCCGCCGATGACGAGGGCTGACCCACGACGAAGTGCTCACCGACGACGAAGGCCCGCCCCTCACATGGAGGGGCGGGCCTTCTCGTAGGGACTGCTAGGCGGCCGGAGTCGGAACGTACGGCGCGAGTTCCGCCGCGAGTTCCTCGTGCACCCGGACGTTGAGGAGGGTGCCCTCCGGGGTGTGCTCCTCGGAGATCACATCGCCCTCGTCGTGGGCGCGGGCGACCAGCTTGCCCTGGGTGTACGGCACGAGCGCCTCGACCTCGACGGAGGGACGGGGAAGCTGGTTGTCGAGGAGCGCGAGCAGCTCCGCGATGCCCTTGCCGGTGCGGGCCGAGACGGCGATGGAGCGCTTCTCGATCCGCATCAGCCGCTGGAGGACCAGCGGGTCGGCCGCGTCGGCCTTGTTGATCACGACGATCTCGGGTACTTCGGTGGCACCGACGTCCCTGATCACCTCGCGCACGGCGGCCAGCTGCTCCTCCGGGGCGGGGTGCGAACCGTCGACCACGTGCAGGATCAGGTCGGACTCGCCGACCTCTTCCATCGTGGAGCGGAACGCCTCGACCAGGTGATGCGGCAGGTGCCGGACGAAGCCGACGGTGTCGGCCAGCGTGTACAGCCGGCCGCTCGGGGTCTCGGCCCGGCGGACGGTCGGGTCCAGGGTCGCGAACAGGGCGTTCTCGACCAGGACGCCGGCGCCCGTGAGGCGGTTGAGCAGGGAGGACTTGCCCGCGTTGGTGTAGCCGGCGATGGCGACGGAGGGCACCTTGTGGCGCTTGCGCTCCTGGCGCTTGATGTCGCGGCCGGTCTTCATCTCCGCGATCTCCCGGCGCATCTTCGCCATCTTCTCGCGGATCCGGCGCCGGTCCGTCTCGATCTTGGTCTCACCGGGACCACGGGTGGCGAGCCCGCCGCCCTTGCCGCCGCCCATCTGACGGGACAGCGACTGACCCCAGCCTCGCAGCCGCGGCAGCATGTACTGCATCTGCGCGAGCGCGACCTGCGCCTTGCCCTCTCGGGACTTGGCGTGCTGGGCGAAGATGTCCAGGATCAGCGCCGTACGGTCGATGACCTTGACCTTGACGACGTCCTCGAGGTGGATCAGCTGGCCCGGGCTGAGCTCACCGTCACAGATGACGGTGTCCGCGCCCAATTCGACCACGATGTCGCGCAGCTCCTCCGCCTTGCCGGAACCGATGTAGGTCGCGGCGTCGGGCTTGTCGCGACGCTGGGTCACACCGTCGAGCACGAGTGCGCCGGCGGTCTCCGCGAGGGCGGCGAGCTCCGCGAGGGAGTTGTCCACGTCCTGCACGGTCCCCGAGGTCCAGACGCCGACGAGGACGACCCGCTCCAGACGGAGCTGTCGGTACTCGACCTCGGTGACGTCCTCGAGCTCGGTCGAGAGGCCCGCGACGCGGCGCAGGGCCGCACGGTCGGAGCGGTCGAACTGGTCGCCGTCCCGCTCTCCGTCGATCTCGTGGCTCCAGGCGACGTCCTCTTCCATCAGGGCATCGGCCCGAAGACCTTCGGGAAAGTCGTGCGCGAGGCGCTTGGTGTCCTGCGAAGGGGAAGAAGAGGAGGTCATTGGGTCCTTACGTCGTCGGGGATTCGGTGGGGCGGCGACGGGGCGCCGCGCCGGCGGAGCTTGTCCGACCTCTGCGCGTGGCCGGTCCGTCAGCCTTTTCAACGCCCGAGGACCCCGGGGGATTCCCGTCGTCCGTGGCGCCGACCTGGAAATGGTCGCACGCAACGCCCCGTCTCGTCACCGTGTTATTCCCCGCCTGGTTCCGCCCCGGCCTTCCTGGGTGCCGTGATCCTGGGCGTGGCCGGCTGGTCCGGCGACTGGCCGGCCGACACCGGCTTCCAGTCCGGGTGCCCCGGCATCGGCGGGGTCTTCTCGCCGTACAGCCACGCCTGGAAGAAGCCGTCCAGATCGCGTCCGGACAGCCGGGAGGCCAGGGAGACGAAGTCGGCGGTGGTCGCCGTGCCGTCCCGGTACTGGCTCACCCAGGCCCTCTCCAGGCCCTCGAAGACCCCGCGTCCGATCTCCTGGCGCAGGGCGTACAGGACGAGGGCGGCGCCGTCGTAGACGTTCGGGCGGAAGATGCCGAGGCGGCTGTCGGACTCGGGCACCTCGGGTGCGGCGGGCGGGCCGCCGGCCGCGCGCCAGCCGTCGGAGGCGCCGTAGGCGGCGCGCATCCGGGATTCCAGGGAGCGGTGGGACTTCTCCTCCGCGTACAGCGCCTCGTACCAGGTCGCGTGGCCTTCGTTGAGCCACAGGTCGGACCAGGTGCGGGGGCTGACACTGTTGCCGAACCACTGGTGGGCCAGTTCGTGGACCATGACCGAGTCGACGTACCACTCGGGGAAGGCCGCGTCGGTGAAGAGGCCCCGCTCGAAGAGGGAGAGGGTCTGCGTCTCCAGTTCGAAGCCGGTGGAGGCGTCCGCGACGAGCAGACCGTACGTCTCCAGGGGGTAGCGCCCGATCTTGCTCTCCATCCAGGAGATCTGGTCGGGCGTCTTGGCGAGCCACGGCTCCAGCGCCGTCCTGTACCGGGTCGGGACGACGTCTCTCAGGGGGAGCCCGTGCGGCCCCGTGCGGCGTAGCACCGTGGAGCGGCCGATCGAGACCTGGGCGAGTTCGGTGGCCATGGGGTGCCCGGTGCGGTACGTCCACTGCGTCGCGGTGCCGGCGCGCCGCACATCGGCCTGGAGACCGTTGGCGACGGCCGTGTAACCCTCGGGGGCGGTGATCCGGAAGGTGAAGGCGGCCTTGTCGGAGGGGTGGTCGTTGCACGGGAACACGAGGTGGGCGGAGTCGGCCTGGTTGGCCATCGCGAGGCCGTCGGAGGTGCGGATCCAGCCTCCTTCCCGGCCGCCCCCGGGCACGGGGTCGCTGGTGTGCCGCACGGTGATGCGCATCCGCTGCCCCTGGGGCAGCTCCTCGCCGGGCGTGATCACCAGGTCCTCGTCGGCCGCGGCGAACGAGACGGGCTCGCCGTCGATCTCCACGGAGGAGACCTGGCCGCGGGCGAAGTCGAGGTTGACGCGCGAGAGGGGGGCGGTCGTCAGGGCGTCGATGGTGGTGACGGCCTGGAGCGGCTTGTCGTTGCTGCCGGGGTAGGTGAAGGAGAGGTCGTATGCCGTCACGTCGTAGCCCGGGTTGCCGAGGTACGGGAACAGGCGGTCGCCGACGCCCAGCGGGACGGGCGAGGCGCTCGCGGCGACAAGACAGACGGAGGCGGCGGAGACGGCCAGGGCCGCCTTCAGCCGGCGGTTGATCCTGGGGGAACCGGTACGGGTTCGAGCGCGGGCGGTGGCGGGCCGGGGAGTCCTCGCACGGGGGGTGAGCAGCATGGGCTACGGCTATCAGCGCGCGCGGACGACGCCGCGACGGCGCGCGCCGGGCGCACCCGAACGGGGTGCGGGGTGGGGGCCAAGGCGCGCAGCAGAAACGGAGGCCGGTCGGGCGGTGCCCGCACGCGCGGGTGGCGTCCAGTGGTGGCGGGTCAGGGCGCGGCAGGCCCTCTCACCAGGTCGACAGATGGTGCTGCGCGCGGCTCACGTCGTACACCCCGGCCACGTTGCGCATCGCGCGCATCAGGGCGGGCAGGTGGGCGGCGTCGGTCAGTTGGAGGGTGTACGTGTGGCGGACGCGCTGCTGGATCGGGGGCTCGACGGTGGCGGAGACGATCTCGGCACCCTGAAGGGCGATGGCCTCGGTCAGGTCGGCGAGGAGATGGGGACGGCCGAACGACTCGGCGACCAGCGTCACCCTGCACTCCGCGCTCTCCCCCCAGCTCACGCCGACCTCCGCGCGCCCGGTGCCCGTCATCCGCGCCCCCGCCGCGCACTCGACACGGTGCACGGTCACGACCCCTCCGCGCACCACGAAACCGGTGATCTCGTCGGGCCGTACAGGTGTGCAGCAGCGCGCGAGCCGGACGCTCGCGCCCGGGCGGTCGACGACCAGGGCTTCGGGGGAGGCCCAGGCACCCAGGCTCTTGAAGGTTCCCGTCATCGACGGGGATGCCGGGGCTCTCGGTGTGGAAGCGGCAGCAGTGGCGGAGGTGAGTGCTGTGGACGGCGTGGCGGAGTCCGCTGCCAGGCCCTCGCGACCCGTCTCCACCGTCCGGGCCCCACCCGCTTCCACCGCCCGGACCCCGCCCGCCTCCGTCGCCCGGGCTTCGCCCCTCTCCGCCGTCCGGGCCTCGTCCGTCTCCGTGGGTGTCGGATGCGCGGTCAGCCACCGCTGGATCGCGATCCGGGCGGCGGGTGTGTGGGCGTGGTCCAGCCACTCCCGGGAGGGCTCGGAGGCCGGGTCCTGACCCATGAGGAGCTGAACGGTGTCGCCGTCCCGCAGAACCGTGCTGAGCGTCGCCAGGCGGCCGTTGACGCGGGCGCCGATGCACGCGTGCGCGTCCTCGCCGTACTGCGCGTACGCGGCGTCCACGCAGGACGCGCCGTCGGGCAGGCCGAGGGTGTCGCCGTCGGGGCGGAACACGGTGATCTCACGGTCCTGGGCGAGGTCCTCCCGCAGGGTGGACCAGAAGGTGTCGGGATCGGGCGCGGCCCGCTGCCAGTCGAGCAGGCGGGAGAGCCAGCCGGGACGGGTGGGGTCGGCGCGCTCACCGTCGGGGAGGTCCTCGGAGGAGGCGGGGGGCGCATAGGGGTTGCCGAGCGCGATGACGCCCGCCTCCGCCACCTTGTGCATCTGGTGGGTGCGGATCAGCACCTCGGCGACCTGGCCGTCCGCGCGGGCGACGGCGGTGTGCAGGGACTGGTAGAGGTTGAACTTCGGTACGGCGATGAAGTCCTTGAACTCCGAGACGACGGGCTTCATACAGGTGTGCAGCTCACCGAGGACGCCGTAGCAGTCCGCGTCCTCGTTCACCAGCACCAGCAGCCGGCCGAAGTCGCAGCCGCGCAGCCGGCCCCGCTTGCGGGAGACGCGGTGCAGGGAGACGAAGTGCCGCGGGCGGACGAGGACTTCGCAGGCGATGTCCGCCTCGTTCAGCACGGTGCGCATCTCGGCGGCGATCTCGGTCAGCGGGTCGTCGGAGCGGGCCGCGTTCTCGACGATCAATGCGCGGGTGTGCTCGTGCTCCTCGGGGTGGAGGATGGCGAAGACCAGGTCCTCCAGTTCGGTCTTGAGGGCCTGGACACCGAGGCGTTCGGCCAGCGGGATCAGGACGTCCCGGGTGACCTTGGCGATCCGGGCCTGTTTCTCCGGGCGCATCACGCCGAGGGTGCGCATGTTGTGCAGCCGGTCGGCCAGTTTGATCGACATCACCCTGACGTCGCTGCCGGTGGCGACGAGCATCTTGCGGAAGGTCTCGGGCTCGGCGGCGGCTCCGTAGTCGACCTTCTCCAGTTTCGTGACGCCGTCGACGAGGTAGCGGACCTCCTCACCGAACTGCTCCCGCACCTGAGCGAGGGTCACATCGGTGTCCTCGACGGTGTCGTGGAGCAGAGAGGCCGTCAACGTGGTGGTCTCGGCGCCGAGTTCGGCGAGGATCAGGGTGACGGCGAGCGGGTGCGTGATGTACGGCTCGCCGCTCTTGCGCATCTGGCCGCGGTGCGAGGACTCGGCCAGGACGTAGGCGCGGCGCAGCGGTTCCAGGTCGGCGTCGGGATGGTGGGCGCGATGCGCCTCGACGACATGGCCGATGGCGTCGGGCAGCCGGTCACGGGTGGCCGGCCCCAGCAGGGCGGCGCGGCCCAGGCGACGCAGGTCGAGTCGCGGGAGCGACCTCCTGCGCGGGGCCGACGAGGACGCGGGTCCTGTCATCGGGCCCGCTACGGCACCTGGGCTCGCGGGGTTCGTGGCCTCCGCACTCATGGGCACCTCCGGCTGCCTGGACCGGCTGGCGGGGTGCCCCATGGCGGACACGGCTCAGGGGTGGCGCACATCTCCCCCGTCCGGGCCGGTGCTTGATGCTACCGAGCCGACCACGCCCACCTGACCGCCTCTCGCCCAGCGTGAAACGGATCACCCAATCGAGCGATGGTTTGGAGGTTTATGACCGGGCACGGCCTGAACTGGGCTGCCAGGTCTCGAACATCCGAGCGGAGAATTCACCGCCGTCGACCGGACGGCGACTCCACGGACGGCGACTCCATCACCGTCGGCCGGACGGCGACGGCGTCCTGACGGGGAGTCGGCGGTCGACGGCCGGCGGCAACAACCCCGCGCCCGCTCCCCCGCGGGCGAACGCTCCGTCAGTTCACCGAAGCCGTCAACCACTCCGCGTCGATCTCGCCCTCGGCGACGATCACCGCCGGGCCGGTCATCTCGACCTCGCCGTCGGGCCGCTCGGTGATGACCAGGCGTCCTCCGGGGACATCCACGGTGTACGTCACCGGGGTCCCGGTGAGCGCGGGGTCGGCGCCGTCGCGGCGGGCGGTGGCTACGGCGACGGCGCACGCGCCCGTGCCGCAGGAGCGGGTCTCGCCGGAGCCGCGCTCGTGCACGCGCATGGCGACGTGCCGGGGGCCGCGGTCGACGACGAATTCGACGTTGACGCCGTCCGGGTAGGCGGCGGCCGGGCTGAACGGCGGCGGCGCGAACAGATCGCCGGCGTCCGTGAGGTCGTCCACGAAGGCCACGGCGTGGGGGTTGCCCATGTTCACGTTCCGCGCGGGCCAGCCGCGCTCGCCCACGCTCACCGTGACGTCGCCCTCGGGAAGGTGCGCGCGGCCCATGCCGACGGTGACGTCACCGTCCTTGGCCAGGTGCACGGACTTCACGCCCCCGCGCGTGGCGACGGCGAGGTCACCCTCGGTCACGTACCCCGCGCGCTGGAGGTAGCGCGCGAACACCCGCACGCCGTTGCCGCACATCTCCGCGATCGATCCGTCGCCGTTGCGGTAGTCCATGAACCACTCCGCCTCGGCCGCCATCCCCCTGGCCTCGGGGTGCGCGGCGGACCGCACGACGTGCAGCAGGCCGTCGCCGCCGATGCCCGCGCGGCGGTCGCACAGGGCGGCGACGGCGGTGGGGGGCAGGTCGATGGCGTTCTCGGGGTCCGGGACGATCACGAAGTCGTTCTCGGTGCCGTGCCCCTTGAGGAAGGCGATCCGCGTGCTCATTCCTCGATCGTACGGGGTTGCGACGGCACTCCGTCGCGCCCGGGGTGTCGGCCCGGCAGGAGCCTCGGGCCCCGGATCCAGGACCCGGTGAACGCCTCAAGCCCCGGGCGTAGGCCGGCATGCGCCTCGGAACTCGGCCCCCGGATGCCGGGCGGGGAACTGCGCGTAGCAGGCGGCGGCGTTCTTCGCGGCGCCCGGCCCCCGGATGCCGGGCGGGGAAGGAGCGCGACCCTGCGCGTCGGAGCGGTGAAGGCCTCACGCCGCGGGCTTCAGCTCCTCGGGGGCCTCGGCGTCGCGATCGGCCCGCACCACGGTGAACCCGGGCTCAGCGCAGGCGAGCCACGCGCCACACGGCGAGCACCACCACCGCGACGACCACGACCACGTACGCCAGGACCACCCGCCAGTCCGGCCGCCGTCCGGAGCCCCGCTGCGGCAGCCCCGGCCAGGTGTGGCCGACCTTGCGGGCGGCCATCATGCCCCAGCCGGCCGCGCAGGAGCAGATCAGCAGTCCCAGCATGGCGATCACCGCCCCGCTGTCACCGAAGTCGAAGGCGAGCGGGAACGCGAACATCAGCGAGCCGACCGCGGCCAGACCCACGATCGGCGCGAGCTGCCACAGGCGCAGGCGGCGCTGCGGGCGCAGTTCGACCTCGACCTCGGGGCCGCTCACGAACAGCTCGTCCGGCTCGGGACCGTCGTCGGTCACGCCGTCGGGCGTCTCGTCGAGTCCGTCCGCCGCGAGACGGACCTCCGCGTCGGCAGCCGGTCCCTCCAGGTCCACGCCCGGACGACCGTCGTCGCCCGGCTCCACTTCACCACTCCCGGTGGTGACGTGCTCGGCGTCCTGTGCCGTGTTGCGAGGGCCGGCCTCCATCGCCACGCGCCCTCCCAACTAGGACTCCACTTGGTCGATCGAAGCTCGATGATGGCACGGCGCCGGAGGCCCGGATGACGGCCGGAGCGTCCCGATGCCATCACGTGATCAGGCTGTGACCGCTCGCTCGACCAACGCCAGGGCACGTCGCGGAAGTTCCCCGCGGTCCTCCGCGGCCCCACTGAGCCAATGCACCCGAGGGTCGCGCCTGAACCACGAATCCTGTCGGCGCGCGAAGCGTTTGGTGGCTCGCACGGTCTCGGCGCGGGCCTCCTCCATCGTGCATTCACCGGTGAGCGCGGCGAGCACCTGCTGGTAGCCGAGTGCGCGCGACGCCGTACGCCCCTGGCGCAAGCCCCGCGCCTCGAGTGCGCGCACTTCCTCGACGAGCCCGGCGTCCCACATCCGGTCGACCCGGAGCGCGATGCGCTCGTCGAGCTCGGGACGCGCCACGTCGACGCCGATCTGCACGGTGTCGTAGACCGAGTCGTGCCCCGGGAGATTGGCGGTGAAGGGCATCCCGGTGATCTCGATCACTTCCAGCGCGCGGACGATACGGCGGCCGTTGCTGGGCAGGATCGCGCGCGCGGCGTCGGGGTCGGCGGCGGCGAGCCGGGCGTGCAGCGCGCCGGAACCGCGCAGCGTGAGCTCCTCCTCGAGCCGGGCCCTGACCTCGGGGTCCGTGCCGGGGAACTCCAGGTTGTCGACGGCCCCGCGGACGTACAGGCCCGAGCCGCCGACGAGGACGGGCCAGCGCCCCTCGGCGAGCAGGGCGTCGATACGCGCCCGCGCGAGCCGCTGGTACTCGGCGACGGAAGCCGTGACGGTGACGTCCCAGATGTCCAGGAGGTGGTGGGGGACGCCGGCGCGCTCCTCGGGCGTCAGCTTGGCGGTACCGATGTCCATCCCCTGGTAGAGCTGCATGGAGTCCGCGTTGACGACCTCCCCACCGAGTTGCTGGGCGAGATGGACGCCCAGATCGGACTTTCCGGCCGCGGTCGGTCCGACGACGGCGATGACTCGGGGGGCTGGAAGTGGCCTGCTCACCGCACCAGTCTCGCAAACCTCTCCCCCCGCTCTCGAACGAGTTACGTGACGGGGGCAATCCGGGAGTCGTTGGCCGTTGCGGGGCACACACCGCCGGTTCACGGTGGCGGCGACCCGGGCGACACACGGACGCTTCCCGGCCTCCTCGTCCTCGCCCGGACAGGGGGACCCCACGGCGACGCGGGATCTCGCCCGCGCGAGTAACGTATGGAGTTGATATGGGCGTTTTTGCGCGACTTTTCCGCAGGTCGAAGACCACGGAGGAGACGTCTGCCGCCGAGGTGCTGACCGACCGGCCGTCGGCCGGGTCCGAGGCGGACGAGGTGCCGGTGGCCGAGGCATCCGGCACGAGCGACGCCGGAGCCGAAGCGGAGTCGGCATCGGCATCGGCATCGGCATCGGCATCGGCATCGGCATCGGCATCGGACTCAGCTTCGGTTGCCGCTTCGGTTCCGGCTCCCGCTCCGGTGCCGGTGCCGGCTCCGGCTTCCGCTTCGGCGAACAAGGGTGACGAGGGCGACGCTGCCGAGGCCGTCGAGATCCCGCAGCAGCAGTCGCCGGGCCGGGCGGCCGACAGCGAGGCCGACGAGGGCGCCCGGACATGACGCTCCCGCGAGGGAAGGTGAACCCATGGGTCTCATCGACAATCTGAAGGCCAGGCTGGGCCCGGCCAAGGGCAAGGTCTCCGACCTCGCGCAGCAGCACGGAGGCAAGATCCAGCACGGCATCGACAAGGCCGCCAAGGTCGTCGACGACCGCACCAAGGGCAAGTACAGCGACAAGATCCATTCGGGCACCGACAAGGCCAAGGGCGCCATGGACCGGCTCGCGCACAAGGACGACCACGGCGCGGGAGGCGGCACCACCATGCCGCCGAGCGGCCCGCCACCGTCCTCCTGAGCAGGAGAGCTCGGACCGGGGACACGGCACGACGGGCGGCCGCGGAGCACGACGCTCCCGGCCGTCCGCCGGTGCGCCGTGCGTGCCGTGTGAGCGGCGCGTGCCGTGCGTGCCGTGCGTGCCGACAAGCGCCCCGCTATGACCAGGAAGCCACCACGTACCCGACCCCGTACGGTGCGTCCTCGTACAGCAGCGTGCCTTCGAGGCCGGCGCCCTGGGCCGCTCCCGCGAGCACCTGCCAGGGCGCACGTCCCGACACCATCAGCCGACGCGCCTGCTCCGCGTCCAGCGCCTCCAGGGCCGCGAGGTCCGCCGATCCCAGCGCGCGCCCCACCGCCGCGTCGAACGGCCCCGCCCGCTCGTCCAGGTAGCCGGGTGCCTTCAAGGTGCGGCACGCACTCGCGTCGCCCATCACCAGCAGCGCGACGCGCCCGGAACCTGCCGCGATCTCCCTGCCGGTGTCCCCGCAGCGCTCGGGCGCGAGAGGTTCCCCGACGGCGAGCCCTTCGATCGGCGCGTCCGACCATCCGGTCCGCTCCAGCAGCCACGCCGCGACCGCGAGCGAGGGCGGCAGCGCTCCCGGCACGACCGCACGCGTCCCGTCGGCCGTCTCGTTCCGCCCCAGTCGTACGCCGAGGTCGACACCGAAGCCGCGGAACGATCCGGGCGTGCCCTGCGGGTACGACTCGGTCTCGCCCTGCGCGGTGGGTCCGATCACGACCAGCCGGTCGGGCCGGGCGGCGGCGAGCACACCCAGCGCGTCCGTGCACGCGGTGCGGGCGGCGTCCAGCTCGGGGGCGGCACCCGCGGCGACCGCGGGTACGAGGAGCGGTGGGCAGGGGCACACTGCGGCGGCGACAAGCATGATCGGCAGCGTAGCCCCGTGCCCCGCGGGCCGGTGCTCCGGCCCGGAGCACCGCGCCCGGGGTCGTCCGGGTGGCGCCTCAGTCGCGGCTGCAGCCGCCGCCCGTGGCCGCCGGCAGCGGCTCGGGGACGCCGATCTTGGGCAGGCCGAGCAGTACGCCCGCCGGCTTGGCGGCCTCCGCCGCGTTCCGCTTCTCCCAGGCGTCGCCCGCGCGCGTGCGGCGCACGGCGAGGACAGGGCCCTCGGCGAGGAGATGGTGCGGGGCGGCGTAGGTCACCTCGACCGTGACGACGTCGCCGGGGCGCACCTCCTCGTCGGGCTTGGTGAAGTGGACCAGGCGGTTGTCGGGGGCGCGGCCGGAGAGCCGGTGGGTGGCGCCGTCCTTGCGGCCCTCGCCCTCGGCGACCATCAGATCCAGGGTGCGGCCGACCTGCTTCTTGTTCTCGTCCCAGGAGATCTCCTCCTGGAGGGCGACGAGACGCTCGTAGCGCGCCTGCACGACCTCCTTGGGGATCTGCCCGTCCATCTCGGCGGCCGGGGTGCCGGGCCGCTTGGAGTACTGGAACGTGAACGCCGCCGCGAACCGGGCCTCGCGCACCGCGTGCAGCGTCTGCTCGAAGTCCTCCTCGGTCTCGCCGGGGAAGCCCACGATGATGTCGGTGGTGATGGCCGCGTGCGGGATGGCGGCGCGGACCTTCTCGATGATGCCGAGGTAGCGCTCCTGGCGGTACGAGCGGCGCATCGCCTTCAGGACCGTGTCCGAGCCGGACTGGAGCGGCATGTGCAGCTGCGGCATCGCGTTCGGGGTCTCGGCCATGGCGGCGATGACGTCGTCCGTGAAGTCACGCGGGTGCGGGGAGGTGAAGCGGACCCGCTCCAGGCCCTCGATGCTCCCGCAGGCGCGCAGCAGCTTGCTGAACGCCTCGCGGTCGCCGATGTCGGAGCCGTAGGCGTTGACGTTCTGGCCGAGCAGCGTGATCTCGGAGACGCCCTCGGCGACCAGCGCCTCGACCTCGGCGAGGATGTCGCCGGGGCGGCGGTCCTTCTCCTTGCCGCGCAGCGCCGGGACGATGCAGAAGGTGCAGGTGTTGTTGCAGCCCACGGAGATCGACACCCAGGCCGCGTACGCGCTCTCGCGGCGCGTCGGCAGCGTCGAGGGGAACGCCTCCAGCGACTCGGCGATCTCGACCTGTGCCTCCTGCTGCACGCGCGCGCGTTCCAGCAGGACGGGCAGCTTGCCGATGTTGTGCGTGCCGAAGACGACGTCGACCCAGGGGGCCCGCTTCACGATGGTGTCGCGGTCCTTCTGCGCCAGGCAGCCGCCGACCGCGATCTGCATGCCCGGGCGCTCGGCCTTCTTCGGCGCGAGGTGGCCGAGGTTGCCGTAGAGCCGGTTGTCGGCGTTCTCCCGCACCGCGCAGGTGTTGAAGACGACGACGTCCGCCTCGCCATCGGCGCCCTGCGGCGCGCGGACGTACCCGGCGTCCTCCAGCAGCCCGGCCAATCGCTCGGAGTCGTGGACGTTCATCTGGCACCCGTAGGTGCGGATCTCGTAGCTCTTGGGTGCTTGAACGTCCACTGCCGGGCTCCGGTCGCTGCTGCTGGTCATGCGTCAAGGGTAGGCGGTCCCGCGAGAGGGCCGTCCCCGTCCCGGGAGAGGGCCGTCCGGCCCCTGACCGGACCGGCCCGGAGCCCTCCCGGAGCCGCCGGGGGTGTCTCAGTCGTCGGCCGGTGAGGCGGCGGGACGCGGCATGCGGACGCAGGACAGGACGACCACGAAGGGCCACACGGACTGAAGGGCCGTCACCATGCGTTCGACGGCTCCGTCGGAGCCCTGCCGGCTCGCCTCGACCAGGAACCAGGCCGCACCGGCGCACATCGCGGCGGTCGCCGCGACGCAGGTCCCGGGGCGCAGCGCCCAGGGAGCGGCGCCCCCGCGTTCGGCCGCCAGGACCGGCCAGACCGCGAGGAATGCGAAGGCGGCCGCGGCGACGGAACCGTGCCTCAGCGACCCCCCGCTGCTCGGCGTCGGGAGCAGCGCCACCAGCAGCGCCGCGACTCCCCCGGCGGCCAGCGCCAGCCGTCCGGCGAGCGCCGCGGCGCGCAGTGCCCAGGCGGTCAGCAGGTGACAGGCGCCCAGGGCGAGCATCGCCCCGGTCATCACCCAGAATCCCGCCGACCCGTACGCGGCCAGGACGCTGATCGTCTGGGTGACCGGGTCGTACCCGGGCCCCTCCAGCCGCGCGGCGACCGTCCAGCCGGAGATCAGCAGGACGGGCGCGCATCCCGACGAGACCAAGGCCCACCTGGGAACCGTTCGCATCCGCACACGGTAGAACGCCGGCGTGCGCCTTCCCGGTGCGCACGCGCCCGCGGGCTATCCGAAACGGCCCTCCACGTAGTCCGCCGTCCTCGGGTCGGCCGGTGCGGAGAACATCGCCGAGGTGGGGCCGTGCTCCACGATCACGCCCGGGGTGCCCTGCTCGGCGAGGAAGAAGGCGCACTGGTCGGAGACCCGGGCCGCCTGCTGCATGTTGTGGGTGACGATCACGATGGTGACCTCCTCGGCCAGTTCGCGGATCGTCTCCTCGATACGGCGGGTGGAGGTCGGGTCGAGGGCGGAGCAGGGCTCGTCCATGAGCAGCACCTCGGGGCGCACCGCGAGGGAGCGGGCGATGCACAGGCGCTGCTGCTGACCGCCGGAGAGAGCGCCGCCGGGCTGACGCAGCCGGTCGCGGACCTCCTTCCACAGGCCCGCCTTGGTCAGGCACTCCTCGACGAGGTCGTCCTTTCCCGCGCCCGACGCGCGGATGCCGGTGAGCTTCAGGCCGGCGGTGACGTTGTCGTAGATCGACATCGCGGGGAACGGGTTCGGCTTCTGGAAGACCATGCCGATCCGGCGGCGGGCCTCCGTCAGGCGCTGTCCGGTGGCGTAGATGTCCTGGCCGTCGATCAGCACCTCGCCCGCGAGCGCCGCGGACGGGATGAGCTCGTGCATACGGTTGAGGATCCGCAGGAACGTGGACTTGCCGCAGCCGGAAGGGCCGATCAGCGCGGTCACCAGTCCGGCCGGCATGGTCAGGGAGACCCGGTCGAGCACCTTGTGGTCGCCGAACCAGGCCGAGATCCGGCGCGCGTCGAGCGTCGCCCCGGTCCCGGATCCGAGGAGGGGCGGCAGGGTGAGCGTCGTGGTGGTGCCTGGAGTCTGGTCGGTCACGCGGTCTTCCTTCACTGGTTCCATGTGCACCGGGTCCGTCTGTACGGGTTCCGTCTGCACTGGGTCCGTCTGCACTGGGTCCGTCTGCACGGGTTCCGCTTTCGCTGATTCCGTCTGTACGGGTTCCGTCTGTACGGGTTCCGTGTTCACGGGTTCCGCCTTCGCGGCGGACGGGGTGGCGGTCACAGCAGGTTGGGCAGCAGCAGGGCGGCCTGGTCGGCCACGAACAGCCCGAGCGCGACGACCAGCGGCACGCCCACGACCCAGCTGTGCGGACGGCCCCAGCGGGCATGCGCCCAGGCGAGGCCCGCCGCGGCGAGCTCGAGAGCCTGTCCCCAGAGCACGAGCGGCAGCCAGGCGGTCTCCTGGGAGGCCATCGCCGCCTCCTCCGCCGGCAGCGCGCCGGGCGGGACCGCGGACGCCGGGGTGGCCTGGACGGCGGAGACCAGTTCGGCGTCGACCCGGAGGATGCCCGTGGGCATGAACGGGGTCCCGTCGGCGGTGGTCAGGGTGAGACGGCCCTTGCCCGCCCGGACCGGCGGCGGCTGGAGGTCGCCGGCGCGGCGCGGGCCGAGCACGCGGTAGGTGTGCCTGCCCTGGCCGGTGGTGACGGTGAGCTCGTCACCGGTGCTCAGCTCGCCCAGCCGACCGAACGGCCCGCCGTACGTGGCCTGGCGCCCCATGACGACGCTCACCCCGGCCTGCCCGGGCAGCGGGGTGTCCCGCCGGTGGCCCGGCCCGCGCGCGAGGTGCTCGGCGGTGGTGCCCTCCCGGACGACCTCCCGCAGCTTCAGCCGCGGGATCTCCAGGATCGCCACGGGTACCCCGGGCTCCGGCGCGATGCCACCGCCCGCCGACCGGCCGATCGGGGCGACCCCGTTGGCGAGGGCGGTGCGCAGGTCGGCGTAGTCCACCTGACGGTCCCGGGCGTGCCGGAGGTCCCCGATGAGCCAGGCGTTGCCGACGAAGCCGAGCAGCACCGCGGCCAGGATGCCCAGCGCGGTGCTGAGCAGCCGGACCCCGGGCCCGGCGGCCGGGCGCGGGGGACGCGCCCGGCCGGGGTCCGGCACGCCGCCGGGCTCGATGAGCCCCTGCGACGCGCCGGACCCGTCGTGACGCGGCGGCGTGCCGGCCTCCCTCACCGGTGCCGTCACCGGATCCTCACCGAGCTGGAGGTGGCGGTTCCGTTGCCGTAGCCCTTGCGCTTGGCGGTGACCGTGACCGTCAGGTTGCGGCCGCGGTCCGCGGACGTGGCCTTGTACGTCGCGGACCTGGCTCCGGATATGACGCGTCCGTCGCGCTTCCAGACGTAGCTGTAGGAGGTGGCGGAGGGCTTCCAACTGCCGACCTTGGCGGTCTGCTTGTAACCGACGCGGTGCGTGCCCGAGACGGACGGCTTCGCCGTGTTCTTCAGGGCGGGCCCGACGGCGACCTTGACGGCGGGGCTGGTGGACGACGTGCTGCCGGTGCTGTTCACGCCGGTGGCCCGGCAGGAGATCTTCTGGGCGTAGTCGGTGGTGGTCAGGACGCGGGTCCTCGCCGTGGCGCCGCCGATCGCCGTGGAGTTGCGGTACCAGGCGTACTTGACGGAGGTCGCCCCGCCGAACGCCGCCGAGCAGGTCACGGTGGAGGCGACCCGCACGGTGCCGGTCACCTTCGCGGGCGTGACGACGGCCGGGGGCTTGATCTTGACGGTGTAGGTGAACGGGGCGGAGACGGAGGAGCCGTACGCCGCCGGGTCGGCCGGGGTGAACTCCGCCTTCAGGGCGTGCGTGCCGACGGTCAGCCGGGTCGTGCTCAGCGTGGCCTTGCCGGCCTGCACGGCGACCGGATCGCCGAGCTGCTCGGTGCCGTCCAGGAAGCGCACCGTGCCGGTCGCCGCGGCGGGCGCCACGGTCGCCGTCAGCTTCACGGCGGTGCCCTCGGTCACCGGGCTCGACGGCGAGGCGGCGAGCGTGGTCGTGGTCGCGACGGCCGGTGCGGTGCTCTGGTAGGTGGTGCCGGACGTGAACCAGATCGGCGCGGTGAAGTCGCCGAACGTGGCCGACCCGAAGGCGGGCCGGCAGGTGAGCGTGAAGTCGTACCGGCCCTGCAGGGTGGTGAAGCCGGCCGTGGCGGCGTAGTCCCGCATGGTCTGCGTCAGCGGTACCGCGATGCCGCCGTTCGGCGCGGTGCTGTACGCCGTGATCGGCGAGTTGCCGACCACGAACTGTCCCTCGGCGGGGAAGCCCGCGCCCCGCACCGAGACGATCAGGTTGGTCGCCGGCTCGGGGCACGGCGCGGACGTGGTGAGGGTGATGCCGCTGACGTCGGTGCCGGTGGCCGGGGTGACCTCCATCGAGCCGACGACGTCGGCCCGGGCGCCGCCCGTGCCGAGCGCGAGGGCCGAGGCGGTGAGCAGCGGGACGAGTGCGAGGGCGAGGGGGCCGCGTACGGCTGCGAGTGTCATGGTGGGTGCCTTCTCCCGATGGACAGTGGGTCGTGGCTCAGTGGGCGGAGGTGTCGGTGGCGGGGAAGGTCTCGCGGCGCCGCGCACGGCGTACGACGAGGGCGCCCCCGGCGACCATGGCGAACGACACGGCCCCGAGCAGTACGGCGTTCGAGCCCGTCGCGGCCAGGGAGCCGTTGCCGCCGGAGCCGCCGCCGCTGACCTCCGTGGAGACGTTCTGCGAGCCGCCGGAGCCCGAGGTGCCGGACGTCTCGGTCGGCGTCGCGCTGTCGGTCGGCGCGCCGGTGTCGGTGGGCGTCGCGGTGTCGGTCGGGGTGCCGGTGTCCGTCGGAGTGGGCGTGCCGGTCTCGGTGGGGGTGCCGGTCGGCGTCGCGGACGTGGTCGGCGAGGCGGTGGTGCTGGGCGACGGCGTGCCACCGGACGGGTCGGTGTCCTGGTACGTCGTATTGGAGGTGAACCAGATCGGGGCCGTGAAGTCGGCGAGGCTCGCGGGGTTGAAGGCGGTGCGGCAGGTCAGCGTGAAGTCGTAGCGGCCCTGGAGCGTCGTGAAACCGGCGGTGTTGGCGTAGTCCCGCATGGTGTAGGTGAGCGGTACCCGGATGCCGCCGTCCTCCGTCGTGACGTACGTCTCGATCGGGGAGTTGCCGACCAGGAACTGGCCTTCGGCGGGGAAGCCGGAGCCCTGCACCGAGACGATGAGGTGGGTCGCGGTCTCCGGGCACGCGGCCGAGGAGGTCAGCATGATGAGTTCGTCGTCCGCGCCGGTGCCCGGGTCCACGTCCAGCGTGCCGGCGGGTTCGGCGTGGGCGACGGTCGAGGCGGCCGTGGCGAGCAGCCCCGCCGCGCCGCACGCCGCGATCACCGATCCGATGCGGACGGCGGACGTCCGGGTCAGCGGGGTGCGGTGCCTGAGTCTGAGGGACACGGTTTCTCTCCTTGGGTGAACGGGCGTTGGATCATGAGGTGGTGGCGGCTGCGTCGCGGGCACGTGCCCGCCGGCCGCGCAGCCACTGGGAGCCACCCGCGAGCAGGGCCAGCAGAAAGACGGCGAACCCGCCCACGGACCAGCCGAGATACGCGGTACTGGAGTCCCGCGCGGCGGTGTCCGTGACCGGCACGGCCGCGGCGGACGCGCCGCCGTCGCCGGCCCGCGCGCCCGGTCCGGACTCCCCGGCCGCACCGGTGTCGGCGCCCGTACCGCCGGATCCGACTCCCGATGCGGTCGGCGGTACGGGCTGTTCGGAGGAGCCCGGGGCGGGACTTCCCGGGGTCTCGGCGGGGGCCTCCGGGGTCTCGGGGGCTTTCACCGTCGTGCCGTCCCGGTAGGCGCTCTTGTCGGTGAACCGCAGCGACCCCTTGAAGTCCCGCACGCTCTTCAGGTCGAAGGGGCCCTTCAGGCAGCTGACGGTGAACGTGTACGTGCCGCGCAGGGTGGTGAATCCGGCCGTGCCGGCGTAGTCCCGCATCGTGAAGGTCAGCGGGATCGCCGGACTGCCCGCGGGCGCCTTGGGGTACGCCGTCAGGGGCGCGTTGCCGACGACCATCTGCCCGCCGCGCGGGAAGCCGGCTCCGGTGACGCGTGCGATGACGTGGGTGCTGTTCGCCGGGCACGGCCCCGCGGGGGTGAGGGTGATGGGCTCGGTGTCGCTGCCCTCGGCCGGGCTGACGGCGAGCGCACCGGCGTCGGCGGCCCGTGCCTCGAGTGGCGCGCCCAGCACGGCCGCGCCCGCGGCGAGCACGGTCACGGCGGCCGGCCCGACCGTCTGGCGGGCCACCGTCCTGCCCCGGCGGCGAGCGGCGGCGTCCTGCCGCGGCCGGCCGCGCCGCCGGCGTCGTACCAGGAAGGGCACGACGGCGGCCAGGACCGCCGCGAGCAGGGCCAGGAACGACCAGGGGGTCGCCGAGAACGGCTCGGTGCGGGTGACGCGGGGCAGGATGCGGTGCTTGACGTCGCCGCGGACCGGCCGGGGGTCGAGGGTGACGGTCGCGGTGCCGCGGAACGTGGGAAGCACTCCGGTGGCCTTGACGGTGACCTTCAGGGAGTCGCCCGGGAGGAGTTCGGTGAGGTCACGGGGCTGGGCGACCGCGGCCCCGCCGCCGAACAGGTCACGGACACGGACGCTCTGGTCGCCCGCCAGGCGGACGTTGCCGGTGTTGCGGACGGTGTAGGTCACGGTCGCGGTGCCGGTGCCGAAGGGGTTGGCGGTGCCCTGGTAGGTGGTGCGCAGGTCCTCGACGGCGAGACGGGACTCCAGTTCGCCGGTGACGCGCAGATAGACGCGGGCGCCGACGCGCTGGTCCACCGCGACCTTGTTGCCCTTGCCGTCCGTCCCGGAGGCCGACAGGGAGGCGACGATGCCGCCGGTGTGGTCGCCGGGGGTCGCCTTCGGCGGGACCGTGAGGGTGAACGGCACGATGACATGGGACCGCGCCGGCACCTTGATCCGGGTCTTGCGCAGCTTCACCCAGGCACCCACGTCCGTGGACTTGTGCCGGGCGGCGTACAGGTCGAAACCGCCGTCCGCCGTGGTGAAGGCGTCCCCGGCGTACACGCGCAGGGTGAGCGGCCTCGCGGAATGGTTGCGGATGGCGATGTGGTCCTCGACGACGGCGCCCGGGGTGGCTCCGTACGAGAAGTTGGGCCGGGTGTCCGGCTTCTTGGCGGACGAGGGCTGGACGCCGAAGGTGGTGCGGCCCTTGCCGTCGCCCTTGCCGTCACCCTCGCGGTCGTTCCCGCCGTCGTCCGAGTTGTCGTTCTTGCTGTCGAGGCGCGGGGCGGACGGGACCGAGGAGGCGACGGAGGGCGCCGCTTCGGCGGTGGCCGGGAGGACGGCGAGGAAGCAGGCGGCCAGGACAGCGGCGATACGGCGGGCTGAGGTCGTGATCATGTCGGTCGTCCGATCGGGCGCGGGCAGGGCAGGCGGAGCGGGCCGGGGGCCGGGACGGGCAGGGGAATGCCCGTCCCGGCCAAGGGGCGGGGCGGGGGTGGAGGTCGCCCGCCCCCGTGGGCCGTCCGACAGGGTCAGATGGCCGTCAGGGTGAGCGTGGCCGAGTAGGTCCCGGCCACGGTCGAGGTCGGCACGTGCAGGTCCAGGCCGGCGCCGAGGTGGGCGGTGCCCAGACCGGTGCCGACGGCCAGCGAGCGGGACGACTTCAGACCGTCCGTCCCCGTGTCACCGGGTGCGGCACCGTCGGCCGGGGCCACCGCCGCTCCGGCGGCGACCGTCTGGGCCTCGCCCTTGTCGATCAGCTTCGGCGTCCAGCCGAGGTTCTGACCGTTGATCAGATGCGTGCCGCCGTCGGAGAAGTCGCCGACCTGGCCGCTGACGGACCAGCCCGGGTTGCCCGCGCGGGTGTCGGTGAGCGTGACCGGGTTGATCGCGCCCGTGGTGGTGAGCAGGTCGCCGTCGGTGTTGAGCTGCGGGGACGGCAGGGTGACGTTCGGGTCGTCGACGCTGATGACCAGCGCGCCGGACTCGACGGTCGTGGTGATCGTCTCGGAGGCGGTGACCCCGGAGAAGGCCCCGATCACGTGCGCAACGGCAGCGGAGTCCGAGCCGAGGTACGCGTCGGGGTCGGCCGGTACGAAGGTCGCCGCGAAGGCGTGGTCACCGGTGGCCAGGCTGCTGGTGCGGAAGGCGGCCTGTCCGCCCGACACCGGGACGGTGGCCAGCGTGGTGGTGGTCCCGCCGACGGTGTCCGTGAACTTCACGGCGCCGGCCGCCGAGGCGGGCGACACCGTGGCCGTCAGGGAGACAGGGCTGTACTGCGGCGAGGTACCGGCCGGCGAGACGGCCAGCGCGGTGCTGGTCGGGGTCGCCGGGGTGGACTCGACGACGTACGACACCGCCGTGGACGTCGAGCCGTTGTAGGCGGTGCCGCTCGGGGTGAACACCGCCGTCAGCGCGTGGTCGCCCACCGCGAGGGCCGTGGTGGTGAGTTCGGCCTCGCCGCCGGAGACGGCCACCGGGTTGCCCAGCGCCGTGCCGTTGTCGCGGAACTGGACCGAACCCGCGGCGCCCGCGGGGCCGACGGTCGCGGTCAGCGTGACCGGCTCGCCCGCGCTGCCCGGTCCGGCCGGGGACACCGCGAGGGACGTGGTGGTGTCGGTCTTCACCGCCGGGTCGGTGTTCTGGTAGGCGGTGTTGGAGGTGAACCAGACCGAGCTCGGGAAGTCGCCGAGGCTCGTGCCGTTGAAGGCCGTCCGGCAGGTGACGAGGAAGGTGTACTTGCCCGTCAGGTTGCTGAAGCCGGCCGTGTTGGCGTAGTCCCGCATGGTCTGGGTGAGCGGGATGATCATCCCGCCGTCGCCGTCCGTCGGGTAGGTGGCGATGGGCGAGTTGCCGACCACGATCTGTCCCTCGGCCGGGAAACCGGAGCCGGTGACCGAGACGATGACGTTGGTGGCGTTGTCGGGGCAGGGGCCCGAGGTGGTCAGCGACATGCTGGAGGTGTCACTGCCGGTCGCCGGGGTGGCCACGGCGGTGCCTATGTCGGCGGCGTGCGCGGCGGGGGCCAGGGCGAGGCCCGCCGTCAGCGCGGCGACCAGGCCCGCGAGCCCAGCCGCCAGGGTCCGCGGAAGCGTCTTCTTCCACACAGTCGTGCTCTCCTTCTGGGAAGGATCTTCAGGTGCGGTGAGTGAGGGCGTGGGGGGATGACGTGTCGCGGTGGTGTCAGGGGGTCTGCTTGCTGGTGTCGCCGCAGTTCGCGTTGGTCGCGAAGCCATAGGTGTTGATCACGGCGGCCTGCCGGCAGATCAGGGAGTCGGCGCCGACGAAGACGGTGTTGTACGGCGCGGTCCCGAGCTTGCTGGTCGGGATGACGTTGTAGACGTCGCGCTTGACGCCGAAGTCGCTGTTCAGCACGGTCGGCGCGATGCCGTCGACGGTGCCCAGGATCGCCCGGCCGCGCAGGTCGGCGATGGTCTGGGAGGCCTGCGAGTTGTACTGCGCGATGGAGAACGGCACGATCGACCTGTCGTCGAGGACGCGGCCGTCGTGCTCCTGCACCGGGCTCCCGCCCTTGGCGTCCTTGATGCAGGGGTAGACACCGGCGACCACGTCGGCCTCCGTGATGCCCATCTGGGCCTGCCAGAAGGAGCGGGTGCCCGAGCCGGCCTGGGGCAGGTAGACGGTGAGGTTGTAGTTCGGCCCGTTGCCCACGTAGTTGGGGTCGCAGTGGTAGATGGCCTTGAGGTCGTTCAGCGTGAGCTTGCGCGGCAGGGTGCTGGTCGGGGTGATGGCGTAGCTCACCGCATCCACCGCGAACGGCACGTAGGTCAGACCGGGGTTCGCGGCGGCCAGGTTGAGGCTGGAGGAGCGCGCGAAGTCCAGGCAGCCGTTGCCCGCCTGGAGGGAGTTGAGCAGCGCGGTGCGGCCGGCGCCGGAACCGTTCGGGCGGTTGATGGAGCAGCCCGGGGTGGTGGCGGGGTTCTTGGTGGTGATCTGCGCCGAGCCGGTGGCGTCGTAGGAGCCGATCACCTTGGTGCCGTTGATGGTGATGGCCTGCGCGAGGCCGTTCATCACGTCCTGCGTGGTGTCGGAGCCCACGCCGGACAGCTGACGGTGCGCGGGCGGGCCGGACGGGTCGGCGACGGCCTGGTTGGCGCAGAGCGTGCCGGTGAGCAGGCCGGCGAGGCCCATCGCGGAGACGAAGATCTTCCTCGTGTTCATGTGCTGTACCTCTCGGTCAGGCTGAACGTCGGGTGGTGCCCGACGAGTTGACTTCGGACAGTTCGTTGGCGCGGACCTGTCGGTGAAGGGGTTCGGGCATCACCTCCTTCCGTCTCCGGGCGACGTGTCCCTGTCGCGCCAGGCCACGACCAGCGCGGCGAGCCGCGGTGCCGCCCTCGGCAGGAGGGGGGCGCAGACCGCCGCGGCGAGCCCGACGATCAGGGCGATCAGGAGGGCGTGGCGCACGGCGCCGAGCGCCCATTCAGGGGTGCGGGACAAGGGACCTTCGGCGGCCGCGGGAGTCGTGGAGGCCGAAGCCGAGGCGGCAGCGGACGTGGAAGCGGTGCCGGAGGGTCGGGCGCTCGCGGAGGCGTCGACGCCGGGTGCGCCTCCTGGGGCGCCCCCCGTTCCCGCCGCTCCCCCGGTGCCGCCGGGCGAGCCGCCGCTGCCGCCCGTCGTGCCGCCGGGGTCGTGGCCCGCGGACGGGGGCGGCGTGCCGCCGGCCCGCCGGGCGATCGTCTCGGCGGCGGCGCGCGTCTGGGCCCGCAGGCTCGCCGGCAGCGGGGCGTACCCCTCGGGGAGGGTGCCCGCGGAGACGCCCGGCCGCTGGCCGTCGCCCGCGATGTACGTCAGCAGGTGCGCGTAGTCCTCGCCCTCCTGCCCGGTGAGCTGCTCGGGCACGGTCGCCGCGTAGGTGAGCAGGGTGAGCGGGTAGGCCCTGGCGTTCTTGGCGCCCGGGTCGGGGCGGAGCACGCCGGTGACACCGCTCGGCTTCATCGCCGCCTGCCCGGCCAGCAGCCCGGCGGTGTGGGGGGCGACGAAACGGCCGGCCGGGTTCTGGAGCCGCGCCGTGATCAGTCCGTACCGTGCGGCGGTCGCCGTGTCGGTGAGGGCGATGACGGCGCGCTTGCCGGTGGGCTGCGGCGGGTCCTTCTTGTAGCCGGGCGGGGTCGCGGTGTCGTCCCAGGAGGTGCGGGCCAGGGTGTCGCCGCGGGCGGCGGCGCGGGCGGCCGCGTGCAGGTCGGTGGCGTAGGGGTGCTTGTCCTGGATGCACAGCGGGTGTTCGGGGTGGTCGGGGAACTTCTGGCAGAACGGGTCGCTCTTCGGGAACTCGTCGCGCGGCAGTTCGAGGTCCTCGTAGTGCGGATTGACCTTCATCCCGGAGTAGTCGGGATCGCCGTGGCGGCCCTCGTCGTCGGGCGTGCCGCTGAGGAACTCCCGTGCGGCCGGGTCCTGTTCCAGCCAGCTCCAGAGCTGTCGGGCCGCGTCGGACACCGCCTCCGGGACCAGGACGTCGCCGAGGCTGCCGGCGAAGTCCAGGTCGGCGTAGTCGGGGTTGTGCTCGATGAACTCCGGGTCGCGTGCCAGGTTGACCGGGTTGCCCTTGGTGCTCGGCGCGAAGCGGGAGTTGCCGTCCTGGTACGACGCGGTGAGTAGTTTGGCGACCAGCCTCGGTGTGAGGTCGAGGGAGGTCAGCCGGGTGCCGTCGCGGGCCACGACCTCCGCGGGGGCGTCGAAGCCGGAACGGCTCTCGATGAAGAAGCCGAAGGTCAGTCCGGACAGTGTCACCGGGGCGTACACCGGGCCGGTGCCCGCGGGCACCTGGTCGCCGGTGGCCGGGCGGCCCAGGAAGACCATGCCGGGCTTGCCGGAGACCAGTTTGGCGCGGGCGGTGTCGTCGGTGACCTGCGCGAAGCCGTAGATCGTCTTGTCCGCGGACTGGCAGAGCGCCGGCTGCCAGCGGCCGACGGCCTCGGCGACGATCTCGTGGCCGAGCGTGCCGCGCTCGTCCGCCCCGATCGGGCAGAACTGCCCCATCGGCTCGAACCTCAGCGGTACGACGAGCCGGTGCTGCCAGTTGCTCGCGCTGAGCGGCGAGGACTGGAGCAGTCCGCTCGGCTGCGACCGGTAGGAGCCGCCGTCCACCTCGTTCTCCCCGCGCGGCACGACGACCAGCCAGCAGGTCCGGCCCTGCGTGGCCCCGGACGAACCGGCCGGGACCTCGCCGCAGCCCAGGCCCGGCGCCTCCAGGGCGGTCTGCGTCTCGAAGTAGACCTCGCCCCTGCCGTCGGGGCCGGTACGGGCGTAGGGCACCTCGTTGGTGGTGTTGGCGTCGTAGAACTCGTTCCAGTTCCCGGCGCTGACGACATCGCCGGAGACCGACTCGAAGGGCATGTACGAGATCCCCGTACCGCCCGCCGGGGGCAGTTCCTGGGCGGGGTCCTTGAGGCGGCCGTACGTGAGCTGCCGGGTGTTGGTGTACGCGCCGGCGGTCTGGCTGCCCGATCCCGGTCCCCCCGCGGAGGAGCCGCCGAACTGGCACTGCTCGGGGTCGGGGCCCGTGGAGGCGTCCCCCCAGCACTGCATGAGCTGGAGGTAGTCGGCGGCGAAGCTGGTGTCCGAGACGGTCGGTGTGCCGCCGGACCAGGTGACCTCGACCACCTGGTTGACGAGGTTGCGGGTCTGGCTGACCGTCACCTTCAGGTCGGCGTAAGTCCCTTCGCCGGACACGGTAACGGCGGACGAGGTCTCGGCGGCGCCTGCCGGGCGCGGCGCGGAGGCCAGCACGGCGACGCCGATGGCGAGCAACTGGACGAGGGCGACGGCGGTCGCCGTGCGGACGAAGCGGCGCAGCGCGGCGATCACGACGAGCTCCGCTTCAGCCGCCGGGTGAGCAGCGGCGGTCCGACGGTGAGGCCCAGGAGCAGGACTCCGGCCAGGACCATCAGGACGGTGCGGGTCCCGCTGCCGATGGACCGGGAGGTCGTGACGGGTACGGCGAAGGCGTCGGCGCCGCCGTCCGTGCCCGCCCCGCCCGTGGTGCCGAGCGCCTGGCCGGTGTCGGGGTCGACGGTGGCCCCGGAACTGCCCCCGGAGGCGGTGGCGCCGGAGGCCGAGGGGCCGGGCGAACCGCCGGTCGAGCCTCCCGTGCCGCCCGTGCCGCCGCCGGTGGCGCCGCCGGTGCCGCCGCCCCCTCCGGAGCCGGACCCGCCGCCCGAGGTGCCGCCCGAACCACCGCCCGTTCCGCCACCGCCGGCCACGTCGGTGGGTGTCTTGCTGCCACCGGTCCCCGTGGAGCACTGCGACGCGCCCTGCTTGTCGCAGGCCGGCGGGTAGGGCGCGCTCTTCACGAGCGTGTTGGTGCCGTCGCTGGAGAAGGTGGGGTTGCGGCAGTCCTTGATGTCGACGGACTCGACGTCGACGCCGGGGATCTTGCGGACCTGCCGCAGTCCGGCCTCCACCAAGTTGATGGGCAGCGGCGAGTACCCGAGGTTGTCGACGCGCTGCTGGCCCTGGCAGAGGAAGTAGTAGGCGAAGGCGCCGAGGGCCTTGCCCTTCTGGTTGTTGAAGTTCGATTCCAGCTTGGTCGGGACGATCATGTAGCTGTAGCTGGAGAGCGGGTAGGTGCGCCGGTCGGTGTCGTTGTAGACCCCGTCGAGCTTCTGCGTCAGATACGCCGGTGAGGAGGCGTTCTCCTCGATCTGCGCCTTGGTCAGCCCCACGGCCACGTTGGTCGCGGTCGGCTCGACGTAGTAGCCGGCCTTGTTGAGCACCTTGGCGACCGGGAAGCCGGTGGTGTAGACGGCGTACGAGTACTCGACGTACGTGATGGTGCCGACGTTGCCCGCCTGGGCGACGTAGCCGGAGACACCGTTCGAGCCGGACTGGGCGACGAAGCCGCCGCCCGGTACGAGCGGGTAGTTGGAGGTCGCCCCGCAGGGCGTGCCGCGGCCCGCGCGACCGCAGTACGCGTCCCACAGACCGGTGTGCTGCTTGCTCAGCCAGGTCGTGAACTGCGCGGTCGTGCCCGAACCGTCGGAGCGCACCACCGGGACGACCTTGCGGGCGGGCAGGGCGGCGGCGAGTGCCGGGTTGTCGGCCTTGATCGCCGGGTCGTTCCAGGTCTTGATGACGCCGGTGAACATCTTGGCGACGACCTCGCCGGACAGGCGGAGGTTGGTGACCCGCTTGTTGCCGATCGTCAGGTTGTACATGAAGGACGTGCCACCGGCCACGATCGGCATGTACGCGTACTTCCGGGACGGCGGCGGGTCCACGACGCCCGAGTCCTTGATCCCGTACGGGATTTCGGAGACGGCGTAGTCCACGGTGCCGTTGCGGAACTGGTTGCGGCCGTCGGAGGAGCCGGTGCCGTTGTAGTTGACCGTCATGCCGTACTGCTTGACGTTGGCCCGCCACTGGTCGAGGGCGTTCTGGCTCCAGGTGGAACCCGCGCCGGAGATCGGGACGTAGCTCGCGGCGAAGGCGGGCACGCCCGACATCGCGGCCGCCAGGACCAGCGATGCCAGCAGGGCGAAGGCGGTCACGACTCTCGGGCGGGTACGGGCTGTGGGTGCCGGAGGCGAACCGGGCATGACAGACGACTCCTGGTGCGATGAGGGGCCCTGGACTCAGGGCGGGCCATGGTGGGTGCGGGACGGGGTGCGGTTGGGGCTGGTGGCGTGCGGGCGGAGCTCGTGGCGTGCGGGGCGGGCCGGGTGGAGCGCGGGCGGAGCTGGTGGCGTGCGGGGTGGGGCGGGTGGAGCGCGGGCGGAGCTGGTGGCGTGCGGGGTGGAGCGCGGGGCCCCGGGGCGCGGGGGCTTCGCGGCCCGCGCGGCAGGGGCCGGCCGCCGCCCCGGCTGGCGGGTGCTGCGGATGAACCGTTGAGCGGGGTCACCGCTGGGTCCGCGCGCGGGTCCGCGGCGGAGGTCCGCCGCGGGGACCGTTGGACGGGTGCCGCAGCGGGGACCGTTGGGCGGGTGCCGCAGCGGGGACCGTTGGGCGGGTGTCGGTGTGAAGGTCCTGCGCGCCGGTACCGCGGCGGCGTGGTCGCCGCCCCGCTCCGCGCGTGGTGCCGCGACGGTCCTGCCGCTACGAAGCTCCTGGTGGCGGTGGTTCGGGCCGGGCCGCCCGAACCTGCCGCGACTCGGACCGCCTTCGCATCCGCTCGGCGTCACGCCGGGAGGCGACCACGCGCCGGTGTGCCTGGTTGCGGGTCAGCTCGCCCGGTCCGCGACCGCCGATGACGCGGGCCACGACGAACAGCAGCAGCACCAGGGCCATCAGCAGGGCTGCCGAGCCGAACCCGCGGGCGATCAGGCTGGGTTGGGGTGAGCGCACCAACTCGAAGGTGGCCAGCGGGAGCGAGACCTGCGGTCCGCTCAGCGGGTTGGCGTTGAGGCCGGCCGCGTAGCCGGAGGTGAGGAGCACCGGCGAGGTCTCGCCGATGCCGCGCGCGGTGCCGAGGATGACCGCGGTGGTGAGGCCGGAGCGAGCGGTGGGCAGGACCACCGTCCACACGGTGCGCCACTGGCCGGCACCGAGGGCGTAGGACGCCTCCCGCAGGGAGCTCGGCACCAGCCGGATCACCACGTCGGCGGCCCGGATGATGATCGGCAGCATCATCACACCGAGCGCCAGCGCGGCGGCGAAGCCGGACTTGTCGATGCCGAGGATCAGGATCACCGTGGCGTAGATGAACAGGCCCGCCACGATGGAGGGCAGCGCGGTCATCGCCTCGACGACGGTCCGCACGAACCGGGCGTACTTGCCCGGCACCTCGTTCAGGAACACCGCGCAGGCGAGCCCGAGCGGCACAGTGATGACCAGGGAGATGGCGATCTGCTCCAGCGTGCCGACGATCGCGTGCACGACGCCGCCCTCGCTGAGCGGCTGGAGCGGGCCGGTGCGGGAGAGGTCGTCGGTGAAGAAGTTCAGATGACCGAGGGCTGAGTGACCGCGCCACAGCGTGTACGCCACCACCAGCACCAGCGCGGACAGCAGCAGCGTGGCGAGACTCTGCCACAGCACCGCGGCCACCTTGTCCCGTACGGCGACCCGGTTCTCGTCGAAGGAGACCAGCACGGCGTAGACCGCGAGGAAGAGGACGTAGGCCACGACGACGAAGCCGAGGAGCGAGTCGAAGGGCGCGATCCACACGAAGAGCAGCACGGTAAGGCACAGCGATCCCACCCCGGCACCGACGAGGGCGAGCACGTCGGAGGTGTGCAGGGCGCCGGTGCTGCGGCGCGTCTCCGGGGTGTCGTCCCGGGGGCCGGCGGTCGGCGTCACGGTCTTGGTCGCGGTCGCGGTGGGGGACACCGGCCGGTCCTTGAGGAGATCGGTCATCTCAGGCCTCCGCCCCGACGCCCGAGCGGCCGCGGGCCGCGATCGAGGACGCTATGAAGTTCACGACGAGGGTCAGCAGGAACAGCGCCAGGCCGGCGGCCATCAGCGCCGACATGCCGAACTCGCTGGCTGATCCGTAGCGCAGCGCGATCAGTGCGGAGACGGAGTTGGTGCCGTTCTGGAGCACGTGCCACTGCACGGTGAAGACCGGCGAGATGATCATGTAGACCGCGATGGTCTCGCCGAGCGCGCGGCCCAGGCCGAGCATGGTGCCGCCGATCACGCCGCCCCATCCGAACGGCAGGACGACCGTACGGATCATCCCCCACCGGGTCGCGCCCAGCGCGAACGCGCCCTCGCGCTCACCGGGCGGTGCCTGCGAGAACGTCTCCCGCATCACCGAGCAGGCGATCGGCGTGACCATCAGCGCGACGACGACCGCGGCGATGAACGTCGAGGACGTGTACACGGTCATCGTCTGCAGCGGATCGTGCGGGTCGACGCCGTGGACCTCGAAGAGCGGGATCCAGGAGAGGTACGTGGAGATCCAGCGCGCCAGTCCGGTGATGTGGCCCTGGAGGAAGAAGGCGCCCCACAGGCCGTAGACCACGCTGGGCACCGCGGCCATCAGGTCGACGAGGCTGATCAGCGTCCGCCGCACGCGCCTCGGCGCGTACTCCGAGATGTAGAGCGCGGTGCCCAGGGCCAGCGGGAGCGCGATGAGGATCGCCAGGGTGCCGATGAGCACGGTGCCGGTCAGCACCGCGGCGATGCCGAAGTTCCGTGAGTCCGGCTCCCAGGCGGCCGTGCTCAGGAAGGACCACCGGGCGACACCGAGCGCCTGGTAGGCGCGGTACGTCAGGAAGACGCCGACCAGCAGCATGATCGCCAGCACCAGGGCACCGCTGCCACGGGCGGTGCCCCGGAAGAGCCGGTCCGCGAACTCGCCCCTGCCGCGCAACGCCCGCGGCACGTCCTCGACGCCGGCCCCGGTCACGTCGTGCACACCCGCGCTCATCAGGCACCCGCCGCGAGCGGGACGACGGGGGTCGTCATGGAGGCCCTACCGCGGGTGACCGTCTTGGACGGCATCACGCCGGGACCCGGCAGTGCGCCGGAACCCGGCAGCGCGTCGGGGTGGAGCAGCGGGTCGGGGCGCCGTAGAGCGTCGGGGCGCCGCAGCGCGACCGGACGCGGCAGCCCCTTGGCGCCTTCCTCGGGCTCTTCTCGCGTAGACCTCGGCCGTACGGGAGCGCGCAGCGCACCACCCCGCGTGCGCGGGCGCCCCGCCGTCGGTTCCGTCAGTTGCGCCAGCGGAACAGCGTCCAGGAAGTGCGTCAGGTTGTACTGGCATTCGCGGTACCGGTGATAGGCCCGCCCGGCGACGGCGACGGTCTGACCATCGATTTCCAGCCGCCATGTCCATGTGACCGCCGAGTCCGACATCGTCAGAACCCCGCGCGCCGTCCCCACGTTCTCCCGCAGCCGGGCCACCGACGTCCGGCACTCCTCGTAGGAGCCGAACACCCCTGGACTGCGCCCGAGTTCACGGTTGTTGGCGCCCACCATCCGCCAGCCGACCGGCTCCTCGTCCCCCTCGGGTCTTCGAAGCGATTCCCGCACCACGTACAGAAAGCGCGGCGTAGCCATCGTCACCACCCCATCTCCCCCTCCGCGCGGGCGTCCCTTTTTCGCCACGCGCCGAGCACCTCCCCAGGTGCACTTGACAGTCGCGGGCTTGTGTAGGGCTTGTGAGCACAAAGAGGTGAAGGCCGAACGGAGGGAAAATGAACGAGAAACTCGCCGGAATCCAGGGCGGAGCAATCGCGGCGGTGGCGGCCCCGGGGCGCGCCGGGAGAAGCCCGAGGTCGGCGAGGCCTGAGGAGGAGATGCCTCCGTCGAGGAGCCGGTCGCCCCCCATCAGATGGCACACGCATTCAAGTGACCGTGGGGCCGGCCCGGGGCCCACTCCGGACCGCCACGCCGACTCCGGACCACCCCGGCCGGCTCCGACCGCCCCGGCGTGCGACCGCCTCCGCCACCCCGGCGCCGACATCACAGGCCCCCGTCGGCCATGGGTATGCGCAGCCGTATCTCCGTGCCCTGCCCCGGAGCGGGACCCAGCGTCAGCGTCGCGCCGACGAGGAGCGCGCGTTCCCGCATCCCGCCGATCCCGGCCCCTTCCGGCGCGCTGCCGAGCCCCTCGCCGTTGTCGCGGACACGCAACTCGACGCCCCCGGCCACCGGACCGAACCTGACCTCGGCGCGGTCGGCACCGGAATGCCGCGCCGTGTTGGTCAGCCCTTCCTGGGCCACCCGGTACACCACCAGTTCGGTCTCCTCGTCCAGCGGCGGCAGATCCCCGCGGACGTCGTGGCGGACCGTCAGTCCATGAGCGGAGAACTCACCGGCCAGCGCCCGCAGCGCGCTGGCCAGGCCCAGCTCCTCCAGCACCCCCGGCCGCAGCCGGCGCGCGATACGCCGGATCTCGTCGAGCCCGGCCCGGGTCGCGTCCTGGGCCTGGCCGACCTCCTCCCGCAGTTCCCCGGGCGCCACGTCGGCGACCCGCTTGAGCTGGAGCAGGACGGCGGTGAGCGTCTGCCCGACCTCGTCGTGGAGCTCGCGCGCGATGCGGTGGCGTTCCCGCTCCTGGGCGGACAGCGCCCGTGCCGCGCTGGCCGCGCGTTCTGTCTCCAGCCGGTCCAGCATCGTGTTGTACGTCGTGATGAGCACCGCCGTCTCCACCGGCCCGGAGACCTCTGCGCGGGCACCCGGCCGCAGCAGATCCGCGGTGGCCATGGCCCGGCCCAGACGGCCCAGCGGGGCCAGGCCCACACGCAGGACGGCCGCGTTGACCGCGAGCAGCACGGCGAGACCGCAGACCACGACCAGTACCTCGCCGGGCAGCACCGGGGTCGACACCGTGACGGGGCCGAGCAGCAGAGCGGTGGCGACGAGGAGGCCGAGGGCGTTCAGGGAGAAGATCCGCCAGAACAACGACACGCCGGTACCGACCCCCTTCCCGGTTCTGGCCGACAGCACCCCTCTGACCAGCCTCTCCGCTCCGCGCCGCCGCTGTCCATCCGTGCTGACACCCATGTCGCCACGGTACGGCCGGATGGCAGCATGGCGGGGCCGAGGGCTTCCGGGCGGCTTCCCGGACGGCCGCCACCGCGGTCGGCGACCGGGCGGGCGGAGCGATCCTCACAGCCCCGGGTGCTGCCATCGGCACAGCCACCGGCAAAGCGATCAGCACAGCCACCAGCAAGGCGATCAGCAAGGGGAAGAATCGTGTCCGCTCCACGCCTCAGGGCGACGCCGCTGCCGGGCATCGGGGTCCAGTACGACCTCGTCACCCGGGAACACCGCCACCTGTCCGTGGTGGCCCACCGCGACGGCACCCGGACGGTCAACGTCTACCGGTCCGACGACCCGGACTCCTGCGCCCAGTCGCTGCACCTGACCACCGCGGAGGCCGGTGCGCTGATCGACGCGCTGCAGCCGTCGCACCACAGTTACAACGTGCTCTCCACCACCGACCTCGGCCTGGTGGCCGAGCGGATCGAGGTGGGCGCGACCACGCGCTGGAACGGCCGGGTTCTCGGCGACACCCGGATGCGGACCGAGACCGGTGCGTCCGTCGTGGCGGTATTGCGCAGGGCCGAGGCGATCCCGTCCCCGACACCGGACTTCCGGCTCGCGGGCGGCGACACGTTGATCGTCATCGGCACCCGTGAGGGCGTCGAGGCCGCCGCGGCGATACTCGGGCAGGAGTGAGCCGGTGCACTCCGCGGTTCTGCTGATCGAGTTCGGTTCGATCCTCCTGGGCCTCGGCCTGCTCGGCCGGATCGCCGGCCGACTGGGCTTCTCCCCCATCCCCCTCTACCTGCTCGCCGGGCTGGCCTTCGGCGAGGGAGGGCTGCTGCCGCTCGGCGCGAGCGAGGAGTTCGTGGCCATCGGCGCCGAGATCGGCGTCATCCTGCTGCTGCTGATGCTCGGCCTGGAGTACACGGCCAGCGACCTCGTCACCAACCTCAAGGCCCACTACCCGGCCGGGCTGGTCGACTGCGCGCTCAACGCCCTGCCCGGCGCTGCCGTCGCACTGCTTCTCGGGTGGGGCCCGGTGGCCGCCGTCGTCCTGGCGGGCGTCACCTGGATCTCGTCCTCCGGTGTCATCGCGAAGGTGCTCGGCGAACTCGGCCGGATCGGCAACCGCGAGACGCCCGTGATCCTCAGCGTGCTGGTCCTGGAGGACCTCGCGATGGCCGTGTACCTGCCCATCATCACCGCGCTGCTCGCGGGGGTCAGTCTGGCGGCGGGCAGCGTGACGCTGGCGATCGCGCTGGGCGTGGCGGGTCTGGTGCTCTTCGCGGCGGTGCGCTACGGGCGCGTCATCTCGCGGTTCGTCTCCAGCGACGACCCGGAGAAGCTGCTGCTGGTGGTCCTCGGGCTGACGATCCTGGTCGCGGGCATCGCCCAGCAGCTCCAGGTGTCGGCGGCGGTGGGCGCGTTCCTGGTCGGCATCGCGCTGTCGGGAGAGGTCGCCGAGGGCGCGCACACGCTGCTCAGCCCGCTGCGCGACCTGTTCGCCGCGGTGTTCTTCGTCTTCTTCGGTCTGCACACCGACCCGGCGAGCATCCCGCCGGTCCTGCTGCCCGCCCTCGGCCTGGCCGTCGTCACCGCCGTCACCAAGATCGCCACGGGTTACTGGGCGGCACGGCGCGCCGGCATCTCCGTGAAGGGTCGCTGGCGCACGGGCGGCGCGCTCGTGGCCCGCGGCGAGTTCTCGATCGTGATCGCCGGCCTGGCGGTGACGGCCGGCATCGAACCGTCCCTGGGCCCGCTGGCCACGGCGTACGTCCTCATCCTGGTCGTCATCGGCCCCCTCACGGCCCGCTACACCGAGCCGATCGCGATGCGCTGGACGCGCCGGCGCACCAAGGAACCGTCCGCTCCGGTACGACGTGAGGAGGACATCCGGACGGAGGCTCCCGTCGGGGACTGAGGTCCGGGCCCGGTCCGGGTGACCGTGGACTGAGGAGCGGCGCCGCTGGAGCCATCGCATCGCAGGGGCCACGCGGCATCGCAGGGGCCACGGCATCACAGGAGCCACGCGGCGCCCCAGGAACCACGGCGTCACAAGAGCCACCCGGCGCCCCAGGAGCCGCGGGATCCGCTGGAAGCGGCGTCGCCGGCGCTCGGGTGGGGCGGCGTCGCTGCCGCACCGGCGTCGCTCCTCCCGGCGTCACCCCTCCCGGCATCCCCCGGCATCCCCCGGCATCTCTCTCCGGCGTCACCCCGAGGGCGGCATCGCTGGAATCGTGTCAGTGGCCCAGGTCACCTCGGAGTGTGCCCGGAACATGGAGTTCCGGTGGTTCAGGCGTGGCATGCTCATGCATTGTTACCGACGAGTAAGAACGCGTGCTCCCGGTTCCTCCCATGCCACCCCCCACCACCCCCAGGACTCACCTTGCGCAGACGCAGTCAGCACACGCGTGCCCTCCTGCCCGTCCTGTCCGCAGCAGCCCTCCTCCTTGCCGCCGGCTGCTCTTCGCTGCCGGAAGCGGACGGCCGCCCGACGGCCGAGCGGACCCACCAGGCCCCTGTCGGCAAGGACGGGCCCGCGGCGGACGGCGAGCCGCTCGCCGTGGCCGCCGCCCCCGCCGACGCCCCGAACGCCACCGCGACGCCGGGCGCACCCGGCACACAGGCCAAGGCCCGCACGACCAGCCTCACCGTCGACTCCTACGACAGCCGGACCCGTCGCGCCGTCATCTCCGCCCCGGCCGAGCCCGGTTCAGGACCGTCCGCGTCCCCCGGCCCCGCCGTCGGTGACGTCATCGCCAGCGCCCCCGCGCCCGGCGCGCCGGACGGACTCCTCGCCAAGGTCACGAAGATCGTCGGCGAGCGGGGCGAGGGCACCGAGGTGCAGACCGCGCCCGCCACCCTCGACGCCCTCCTCGGCGACGACACGGCTCGCGGCTCCGTCCCGGTCGACCCGGACGACTTCGACGTCGACAAGTTGCTCCCCGACGTCGAGGTGTCCTGGTCCAAGTCGGGCGACGTCCACGCGGGCCCCGAGGGCGTCACGGTCCCGCTCGGGAGCCTTCGCCTCGACGTACGGGCCGAACTCCCGGCCGTGGCAGGCACGCCGGCGTCGGCCGTGGCATCCGTCTCCGGTCATGTCCAGGTCGCCCCTCAGGTCGACTTCCGCTACGGCGGCCAGGGCACCGGCGCCGCCCCGACCTTCGCGTACCTCGGTGTGTCCGGGGAGTGGACCTCCGGCTGGGCCCTGCGGGGCCGCGCCGACCTCTCCCCGGCACCGCTGCGGATCCCCTTCGCCAAGCTGCACGCCGACCCGGTGCTCCAGGTCGGCCCCGTCCCCGTCGTGGTGAACCTCGACCTGACCTGCTATCTCCTGCTCAGCGGCGACGGCCGGATCACCGTCGACGTCGAGCAGAGCCTGAAGGGCGACTTCAAGGCGGGCGGCACCTTCGGAATCGCCGAGGGGTGGACACCGGTCAGCGAGTCCACGATGACCGGCACGCCGGTCCGCACGTCCCTGACGACCGCCGGGAACGTGCGGGCGACACTGGGCGCCGAGGCGTCCGTCGGTCTCTACGGCACCCTCGGCGTCGCCGCCGACCTGGCGCCGTACCTGCGCGGCGAGGCGACGGCCACGGCCGGCACCCCCGCCGTCTGGAGCCTGTACGGCGGCATCGACCTCACCGGCACCCTGCACGTCCAACTGTCGATCTTCGGCACACCGGTGATCCGGCACAGCATCCCGCTGGGCAGCCTGCACCGGGAGTGGAAGCTCGCGGGCAGCGACTCGGCGTGAGGGCGGGCCCGGCGGTCCGGCTCATGCGCCCCGACGCGAGCCGGACCGCCGGGCGCCTGCCCGACCAGCGGTCGCGTGCCGACGCCCGACGGTCACCCGGCCCGCCCCCGCCGTCACGCCGTACGCCCACCGCATGCCCCGGCCGGCGGCCTCACGCCCCCTCCGCCCGCCACCCCTGCCTGCGCAGTACCGCCGCCACGTCCGGTGCCTCGTAGTGCTCCCCCTTGAGCACCTTGCCGTCCGCGCGCCGTGTCACCCGGCCGTCGGGGCCCAGCTTCGTCATGTTGGAACGGTGGATCTCGGATATCACCGCGTCCAGGTCGATGCCGTGCACCAGAGCGGTGCCGTAGGCCACGTAGACGACATCGGCCAGTTCGTGCGCCAGCTTGTCGAGGGGGCCGGTCACCGACACCTCGGCGACCTCCGCGGCCTCCTCGGCCAGCAGCTCGCCGCGGTGCCCGGCCAGTCGCGGCGACACCTCCGTCGGGACGGCACGGGCGTCGAGACCGAAGGCGTGATGGAACGCGCGGACCAGGTGGGCGGGCGAGGAGCTCATACCCGAAACACTATCGACCCCCTCTGACACCCCCTGTGATTCCCGCCCTGGCCAGCAGTCCTGCGGACTGGCAGGATCGCGCGCATGCCCAGAGCCCTCCCCCGTATCGGCACGCGCCGCGCCCTGCAGAGCACGGCCGCCGGAGCCGTCGCCCTCGGCCTGCTGCTGTGGTGGCTGCTGCCGCTGGGCGAGGAACCCCCGAGAGGCTCGATCACGTTCAGCACCGGCACGCCGCGCGGTGTCTACCAGGAGTACGGCACCCTGCTGCGCACCGAGTTGTCCAAGGACATGCCGAACCTCCAGGTGCGGCTGCTGACGAGTGACGGCTCCCAGGAGAACGTCGCGCGCGTGGCGACCGGCGAGGCCGACTTCACCATCGCGGCCGCCGACGCGGTGGAGACGTACGAACTGAACAAGGGGCCGGGCGCGGACGGGCTGCGCGGGGTCGCGCGGCTGTACGACGACTATGTGCACCTGGTCGTGCCCCGCGACTCGGACATCCGCTCGGTGGAGGACCTGCGCGGCAGGCGGGTCGCCATAGGACTGCCCCACTCAGGCGTGCGACTGATCGCCACCCGAGTACTGAAAGCGGCGGGTATCGACTCACAACAGGACATCACGCCCATGTCCGACGGCATAGACACCGGCCCGGCCCGGCTCGAACAGGGCGAGATCGAGGCGTTCTTCTGGTCCGGCGGGCTGCCCACGGACGGACTGCTGGAGCTGGCCGAGAAGTTCACGTTCCGCTTCGTTCCGATCGACGCGGACTTCGTCTCCGAGCTGCACCGCCAGGGCCCGGCGACGCACCACTACCGCGCGACCAACATGCCCGAGTCGGCGTACGGGGCCCGCGGCGACGGCACCGTGGCGACGATGGCGGTGTCGAACGTACTGATCACCCGCGAGGACATGGACCCCGAGCTGACCGAGTGGGTGACCCGGACGGTGATCAAGAGCCGCGACGGCATCGGGGCGCACGTCCACTCCGCCCAGCTGGTCGATCTGCGCACGGCCATCTACACCGACCCGCTGCCCCTGCACGACGGCGCCCGGCGCTACTACCGCTCCGTCAAGCCGTAGGCCAGTTGCGGGGCACGGTCAGCGTCACCTTCAGCCCGTGCGGCGCGTGGTGCGCGTAGGAGATCGAGCCGTCGGCCGCCGCGAGCAGGGCGCGTGTGATGGACAGCCCGAGCCCGGAGCCCTTCACGTTCTGGTGTCGTCCGCTGCGCCAGAAGCGGTCTCCGACCCGGGCCAGTTCCTCGTCGGTCAGACCGGGCCCGCGGTCGGCCACCACCACCGTCGAGGTCTCGCCGTTGGAGGCGACGGTGACCTCGACGCACTCGCCCCCGGGCGTGAACTTCACCGCGTTGTCGATCACCGCGTCCAGCGCGCTGGACAGCGTCACCGGGTCGGCCCACGCCGTCGTCGCGGGGCAGTCCCCCACGAGCCGTACACCCTTGGCCCGGGCGGTCGGCGACCAGGCGTCGACCCGCTCCGCCGTCAGCGCGCCGATGTCGGTGAGCCGGAGATCGGCCCCGGCGTGCTCGGCGAGCGCCAGGTCGAGCAGGTCGTCCAGAACCCGCGCCAGGCGCTTGCCCTCCGTCTGCACGGAGGCGATCTCCTCGTTGCCCTCGGGCAGTTCGAGGGCGAGCAGCTCGATGCGCAGCAGCAGCGCGGCGAGCGGGTTGCGCAACTGGTGGGAGGCGTCGGCGACGAAGGCGCGCTGCTGCTCCAGCACGTCCTCGACGTTGTCCACCATCTCGTTGAACGACCGGGCGAGGCGGCGCAGCTCCGGCGGCCCGCTGGCCACCGCGACACGGGACTTCAGACGTCCGGTGGCGATGTCGTGGGCGGTGGCGTCCAGGACGCGTACGGGCCGGAGCACCCAGCCGGTCAGCCGCAGCGCGGCTCCGACGGCCAGCAGCATCGCGGCGGTCTCGCCCGCGGCGATGACCATCCAGCCGTACAGGATCTTCGAACGCATCTGGCCGGTGGGCGAGTCGGTGACCACGGCCGCGACGACATCACCGTCGCGGATGACCGGCGAGGCCACGACGAGCCTGCCGTCCTGCCAGGGCCACACCTGTGGCGGGTCGTCGCTGCGGCGGCTCAGCAGGGCCTCGTCGAAGGCCTCGCGCACGTCGCCCTCCCGGGGGAGGGACCACTCCGTCGGCGCATGGGCCATCGAGGTGTCGTTGGCGTAGAAGACGCCGACGCGGATGCCGTAGACCTCGTGGTAGCTGTCGAGTTCGCGGCTGAGCGTCTCCAGGCGCTCGTCCGGCTCGGTGCGACGGGACCCAACGGGAGAGGCCGTGACGAACTGGGCGAGGGCCGCGAAGAAGGCCGTGTCGTCGATCCGGTCGACGACCACCTTCTGCTGCTGGGCGGCGGCCACGCTGACGGCCAGCGGGACACCGAGCGCCAGCAGCACGGCCGCCATCAGGACGATCAGCAGCGGCAGCAGACGTGCGTGCACCCGGACCCGCTAGGCGGCCGGGGCGACGAGCCGGTAGCCGACGCCGCGCACGGTCTCGATCAGGGCGGGCATCCTCAGCTTGGCGCGCAGGGACGCGACATGGACCTCCAGGGTGCGCCCGGTCCCCTCCCAGCTGGTGCGCCACACCTCGCTGATGATCTGCTCCCGCCGGAACACCACCCCGGGCCGCTGCGCGAGCAGGGCGAGCAGATCGAACTCCTTGCGCGTCAGTTGGACGACCGTTCCGTCCACCGTGACCTGGCGGGTGTGCAGTTCGATGCGTACGGCGCCCAGCAGCAGCGCGGTCTCCCCGCCCGAGGCGGGATCCTCGTGAGCGGTGCGCCGGCTGACGGCGTGTATCCGGGCGAGCAGTTCGCCCGTGTCGTACGGCTTGACCACGTAGTCGTCGGCTCCGAGGTTGAGGCCGTGTATACGGGAACGGACGTCGGAACGCGCGGTCACCATGATCACCGGAGTGCTGGTGCGCTTGCGGATCTTGCCGCACACCTCGTAGCCGTCCTGGTCGGGCAGTCCGAGATCGAGCAGGACGACACCGAAGCCCGCCCCCTCCGGGACGAGCGCCTGAAGCGCCTCCTCGCCGCTGCGCGCGTGCGTCACGTCGAACCCGTGCCGTGCGAGAACCGCCGACAGAGCGGCGGCGACGTGGTTGTCGTCCTCGACAAGGAGCAGTCTCATCCCGGCCTCCTTCGGTTCATCGGCAGTACGGACTCGGTCGGTACAAAAGTCGCTGGGCAGCGAGTCGGTGCACGAAAAGGGTGCACGCGCGCGTGCACCAAGGCAGTCACGCCGATGGATAAGGACGGCGTCAAGAGGGTTCGGGTTGCGTGGGCCTTCCGTTATCCGGCCGATACACGTCACGCCCTTCGTGCTACCACCCGTGTCCGGCTGCTACCGGATCGTGATACTCAAATTCGCCTCAGATGTAATGACGCAGGTCGCATGGGGTAGCTACTGTCCTCCGAAACCGAGGAGGACGGAGCCCGAGAGCGATGACCGAAGTATCGGTGGCCAAGGAAGATGTGGCCGCGACCGGCGAACTGGTCGTCCTGAAGAGCGTCAACAAGCACTTCGGCGCGTTGCACGTACTCCAGGACATCGATCTGACGATCGCACGCGGCGAGGTCGTCGTGGTCATCGGACCCTCAGGGTCCGGAAAGTCCACCTTGTGCCGCACCATCAACCGGCTGGAGACGATCGACTCCGGCTCCATCACCATCGACGGCAAGCCGCTGCCCGCGGAGGGCAAGGCCCTGGCGCGGCTGCGCGCCGATGTCGGCATGGTGTTCCAGTCGTTCAACCTCTTCGCGCACAAGACCGTGCTCGAGAACGTGATGCTGGGCCAGATCAAGGTCCGCAGGACCGAGAAGAAGCAGGCCGAGGCGAAAGCCCGGGCCCTGCTCGACCGGGTCGGCGTGGCCTCGCAGGCGGACAAGTACCCCGCACAGCTCTCCGGTGGCCAGCAGCAGCGCGTCGCGATCGCGCGGGCCCTGGCCATGGACCCGAAGGTGATGCTCTTCGACGAGCCGACCTCGGCCCTCGACCCGGAGATGATCAACGAGGTGCTGGAGGTCATGCAGCAACTCGCCCGTGACGGCATGACGATGATCGTCGTGACGCACGAGATGGGCTTCGCCCGCTCCGCGGCGAACCGCGTGGTGTTCATGGCGGACGGCCGCATCGTCGAAGAGGCCGTGCCGGACCAGTTCTTCAGCAACCCGCGCAGCGACCGCGCCAAGGACTTCCTGTCGAAGATCCTCCACCACTGACCGTCACTCGTCGCATCGCTCAACCCGCACCACGCACTTCGCATCACGCACTTCGCACCTCGCGACGAGTGCGTCTCCCGCACGGGACGGCCCTCCACTTCACCACGCAAAGGATGTTCACATGAAGCTCCGCAAGGTCACCGCCGCGGCGGCCGCCGCGATCGTCCTGTCCCTGACCGCCACCGCGTGCGGCGGCGGCGACGGAGACTCGGACTCGGGTTCGGGTTCGGGTGGCGGCGAGAAGATCAAGATCGGCATCAAGTACGACCAGCCGGGTCTCGGCCTGAAGGAGCCGGGCGGCTCCTTCTCCGGCTTCGACGTGGACGTGGCCACCTACGTGGCCAAGGAACTGGGCTACGAGGCCGACCAGATCGAGTGGGTCGAGACCAAGAGCGCCGACCGTGAGAACGCCCTCTCGCGCGGCGACGTGAAGTTCATCGCGGCAACCTACTCGATCACCGACGAGCGCAAGGCGAAGGTCGACTTCGCCGGCCCGTACCTGCTGGCCCACCAGGACCTGCTGGTCAAGGCGGACTCCGACATCAAGGAGGGCACCGACCTCAACGGCAAGAAGCTGTGCTCGGTGACCGGCTCCACCTCCGCTCAGAACGTGTCGGACACCATCGCTCCCGAGGCCCAGCTGAAGGAGCTCGGCACCTACTCGGAGTGCATCGCCGGCCTGCAGAGCGGCGCCGTCGACGCGGTGACCACCGACGACTCGATCCTCGCCGGCTTCGCCTCGCAGGAGCAGTACAAGGGCGAGTTCAAGCTCGCGGGCCTGAAGCTGAGCAACGAGAACTACGGCATCGGCGTCAAGAAGGGCGACTCCGAGACCCTGAACAAGATCAACGAAGCGCTCGAGAAGATGGTCGGCGAGAAGGCCTGGGACAAGGCCGTCGCGGACAACTTCGGCCCGGCGGGCTACCAGAACGAGCCCGCGCCGAAGATCGGCACCATCGTTTCGTAACGCGGGATTCCGCACAGCCAGCGGAGTGCTACGCAGGCGCGCCGCCGCCGTCCCGGCGGCGGCGGTGCGCCCTGCCCGCAACGTTCGTCACACACCACCCGGAAGCGCGGGAGATCGTGTTCGACTTTCTTTCTGACTATGACGACCCGAGCCTGTTGGGCGCCTTCTGGGTGACGGTGCAGCTCACCGTGTTCTCCGGCATCGGCTCGCTGGTCTGGGGCACGCTGCTGACCGCGATGCGGGTCAGCCCGGTCCCGCTGATGCGCGGCTTCGCCACCGCCTATGTGAACATCGTCCGGAACATCCCCCTGACCGTCATCATCATCTTCACCTCGCTCGGCCTGGCCGACATCTTCGGGGTGACGATGGGGGCGCCGGACAACTTCGACGTCCAGGGCTTCCGGCTGGCGATCCTCGGTCTGGTCGCCTACACCGCAGCCTTCGTGTGTGAAGCGCTGCGGTCCGGCATCAACACCGTGCCCGTCGGGCAGGCCGAGGCCGCCCGCGCCCTGGGGCTGAACTTCACTCAGGTGCTGCGGCTGATCGTGCTGCCCCAGGCGTTCCGCGCGGTCATCGGCCCGCTGGCCAACGTCCTGATCGCGCTGACCAAGAACACCACGGTGGCAGCGGCGATCGGCGTGGCGGAAGCAGCGCTGCTGATGAAGGAAATGATCGAGAACGAGGCTCAAACCCTGCTGATCGGCGCGGTCTTCGCCTTCGGTTTCGTGGTACTGACCCTGCCCACCGGCCTGTTCCTCGGCTGGCTGAGCAAGCGACTGGCGGTGAAGCGGTGACCTCGGTTCTGTACGACGCCCCCGGCCCCAAGGCCAAGCGGCGCAACCTCATCCTCACGGTGGTCTTCATCACCCTGCTCGCGCTGCTCCTGTGGTGGGTCTGGCAGGTCCTGGACGACAAGGGCCAGCTGGAGTGGGCCCTGTGGAAGCCGTTCACCCAGGGTGAGGCCTGGACGACGTACCTGCTGCCCGGCCTCGGCAACACATTGAAGGCCGCGGCGCTCGCCATGGTGATCGCGCTTCCGCTGGGCGCGATATTCGGCATCGCACGCATGTCCGACCACCGGTGGGTGCGTGTCCCGGCCGGCGCGGTGGTGGAGTTCTTCCGGGCGATCCCGGTGCTGCTGCTGATGCTGTTCGCCAACGAGATCTACGCCCGCTCCACGGACGTCAGCAGTGACGACCGGCCCCTGTACGCGGTCGTCACCGGCCTGGTCCTCTACAACGCCTCGGTCCTCGCTGAGGTCGTGCGCGCCGGCATCCTCGCCCTGCCCAAAGGTCAGACCGAGGCCGCCCAGGCGATAGGCCTGCGCAAGAGCCAGACGATGAGGACCATCCTGCTGCCGCAGGCCGTCACCGCGATGCTCCCGGCCATCGTCAGCCAGCTGGTCGTCATCGTGAAGGACACGGCGCTCGGCGGCGTGCTGCTGAACTTCAGCGAACTGGTCAGCGCGCGTGGCACACTCGCGGCCTTCTACGCGAACGTCATCCCCAGCTTCATCGTCGTCGCGATCATCTTCATCGTCGTGAACTTCGCCCTGACCAGCTTCGCGGCCTGGCTGGAGGCGAGGCTCCGGCGCAGCAAGAAGAGCACCGGCGCCGTACTCGGAGCCGAACAGGTGGACGAGCTCAACGCGGCCGAGGTCGGAGGTACCTTCGGCACCGGCGCCGACAGCCGCCTCTGAGACCGGGCGGCTTCCGCCGGAGGGAGAGTAAGCGGCTTCCGGCTGAGGAGGAATGGGCGGCTTCCGTCCGAGGAAGGGTCAGCGTCTTCCGTCCGAGGGTGAGTCGGCGACTTCCGTGACACGAGGGGCAGTGGCATGATCGCCACTGCCCCTCGTCACTTGACGCAAGCACCGGCAATGGGTTGCATACGTTCTGTGATCGTGCACCCTGCTCCAACCTCCTGTTCACATACGTCTCCAGAGGCACCGCTGCGGACAGGGAGCGCCGCGTGGATCCGGTGATCATCGTCGGAGCGGGGCCCGTCGGGCTCACGCTCGCCCTGGCGCTGGCGCGTCAGGAAGTGCCGTCCGTCGTCCTGGACGAGGGCCCGGGCAAGGACGAACCACGGCTCGCCCGCACCCTCGTCCTGCGCGAGGACACGGCCGCGCTCATGGAACGGCTCACCGGGGTCCCGCTCGCCGAGGCCGGGACCCGTTGGGCCGGATGGCGGTCCATGCGGCGCAAGCAGGTGGTTCGGGAGATCACTTTCGAGGACCCCGGCGACGGCGGTGCCTCCGGCAGCTCCCTCGGCGGGCACCCCCACTCGGGCGCCGTCGAACCCGACAGCTACCGCCCGGCGGATCCGGGACACCGGCTCAGCTCGGACTACGCCGTGACCACCGGCGCCGCTCCCGAGCGGCCGCCCCTCCACCTCGCCCAGCACGTCCTCACCGACGCCCTGCGCGCGGCCGTCCACCGTGAGCCCCTCGCCGAGATCGCCGTGGACAGCAGGCTCGACACCATCGAGCAGGAGACCACCGGTGTCACCGCCCGCACCAGGGGCCCCAACGGCACCTGGTGGCGCGGCAGTTATCTGGTCGGCTGCGACGGCCCCCGCTCGACCGTGCGCAAGCTCCAGGACATCCGCTTCCCGGGCCGTACGGCGGTGGAACGCTATGCCGTCGCCGCACTCCGGGCTGAACTCCCTTGGCCGGGCCGCGCGTTGCTCCACCGCACGCCACCGTGGCGGACGTCGGGCCCCTCGTCCGGAGAGATCACCGCACGCCCGCTCCCCGACGGCGTCTGGCGGATCGACTGGCTGCTGCCGCCCGGCAAGGACCTGGTCACGCCCGAACTCCTGGTGAGCCGCGTCCGGGAGACCCTCGCGGGCTGGACCGGCGGCTCCACCCCGCCGTACGAACTGCTGGACACCGGCGTCCACACCGTCCACCACCGCCTGGCACGCCGGTGGCGCGTCGGCCGGGTCTTCCTCGCGGGGGACGCGGCCCACCTGCTCGGCGCACTCGGCACGCAGGGGCTCGAGGAAGGACTCAAGGACGCCGACAACCTCGCCTGGAAGCTGGCACTGTCGTGGCACCACGGGCCTCGCGAGAACCTTCTCCAGAGCTACCAGACCGAGCGCCGCGCGATCGTCGCCGCCCGGCTGCGCGCCGCCGACCAGATGCTGCCGTTGCTCCGCGGAGGCGGCGCCCTGCGCGCCTATGTCCCCGGCACGAGCCGGGGCCACGACGCGCTGCTCACCGACGGCCATCTGGGCCGCGGGCCACTGGGCGAGACCTCCGCCTACGCCGACTCGCCCCTCGCAGCTCCGCCCATCGACGCACGGGTCCCGGTCGAGACGCCCCCGGGTGCGCCGGTGACGGATGTGCGGGTCACGGCGGAGGATGGTTCCTTCGTACGACTGCGCGACCGGCTCGGGCGCGGCGCGCTGCTCGTCGTACTGATCGCCCCGGGCACCGGCGTGTGGGAGCGCAAGCACTGGGTGAGCGCCGGGATCATGCCACGGCTCGCCGCCGCCGTCACGGCGCTGCCGCACCCGGCGGAGCTGCTGGTCGCCGAGCGCTACCCGGGCGCGTCCGCCCACACGGTGCTCCTCGTCCGTCCCGACGGACACCTGGTCACCGCCCTGAACGGCGTTCGCCCCGCCGATCTGTACGCGGCCGCCGAGGCGGCTCTCGGCGGCCCGGCGAAGGCGCCGGCGGAAGCCACCGCGGGCTCCCGCTGACGCCGGTTCCTCTCGGGCGCCGGGCTCGTCCCGCTCTCTCTCCGCCACCCTGCCGTCTCTGTCCGCAGGGTGGCGGAGAGTTGACCGGTCCGGACCGGCGTGGTGTACTCCGGATCGTGACCGACACCTGTGTGCGCCTGTGGCGGAGGGTCCATATGGACCTCATCCGCTATGCGGGTTGCGTGTGTCGCCCCTCCTGCTGATCTCGCATTTCTCCCTTCGCGCGCGCCGCTGACGCCCCGCCGTGCGCGCTCACGCGAACGCTCATCAGGACGGTGCACGTTGTCTGTCTCCCCCTCCGCTTCCGTAACTGCCTCCGCTTCCGCAGCCGCTTCGGGGGCCCTTCCCCCTTCCGCGCTCGCGGGCCCCGCCACCTCGGGGTCCCCGTTCGCTCCTGGGTCCGGCGCTGCCGCTCCGACACAGGCCGATCTCCTCGACTTCGTCCGGCGCACGGCCGCCGACGACGCGTTGGTCGACTCGCTTCCGCTGGACCTGGAGGGCCGTACCTGGGTACGGCTGGAGGGGCCTGGCGGCAGCGAGGCCTGGCTCATCGGCTGGCCGCCCGGCACGGGCACCGGCTGGCACGACCACGCCGACTCCGTCGGCGCCTTCCTCACCGCCCGTGGCGCACTCAAGGAACACTCTCTCGCCGCGCGACTGCCCACGGACGGCTGGAAGACCCTGGAGCTCAGCGAGGACGTCGACCGCGAGCGTCTCCTGCCGGCGGGCCGGGGCCGCTCCTTCGGCCGCCACCACGTCCACGAGGTGCTCAACGAGTCCTCCGAACGGCACGCCGTCTCCGTGCACGCCTACTATCCGCCGCTGCCGCGGATCCGCCGCTACAGCCGGGCCGGGGACGTACTGCGGCTGGAGCAGGTCGAACGGCCGGAGGACTGGCAGTGAGGCCCCGCACGATGTGCCATGGAGCCGGTGGACACGCGGGTCACATACGGGTGTTGAGGAGGGGCGATGAGCGGTGAGCCTAGGGTGCCGGTGGGCATCGACGAGTTGCTGGAGCGGGTGCGCGAGAGGTACGCGCGGATCGCACCGCAGGAGGCGTACGAGGCCGCCCGGCGCGGCGAGGCCCTCCTCGTGGACATCCGGTACGAGGCCCTGCGTGAGCGCGACGGGCTGATCCCCGGCGCCCTGGTGGTGGAGCGCAACGAGTTGGAGTGGCGCCTCGACCCGCTCGGCAGCCACCGCCTTCCCGAGGCCACAGGCCATGACCTGCGCGTCGTGGTCGTCTGCAACGAGGGTTACGCGTCCAGCCTCGCGGCGGAGTCCCTGCACCGCCTGGGGCTGCACCGGGCGACCGATCTGACAGGCGGCTTCCAGGCTTGGCGAGGTGCGGGCCTGCCCGTGACGGCCCACCCGTGACGCCCGCCTCGCAACCTTCGCCCGCCTGAAACGCCGCGCAGGGCGCTGGCCTCCAGGGCACTTCGAACCCCCAGGGCAACGTGGTGCGCCCCAAGGCCTCGACGCCCCTCGGGCCACGAGGTGTCAAGGCGTCCAAGCCCTTCAGACCCACGTAGCGTCCAGCAGCGCCGGCGCTACGTGACGTCCAGCTGCCCACGCTCCAACGCCATCGAACCCGGCGGCGCCTAGAAGCCCTCCTCCGCCAAGAACTCCGTGTCCTCCCCCTCTTCCTCCAACGCCCGCCGGACCACCCGCAAGGCCATTCCCTCGGGATACCCCTTCCGCGCGAGCATCCCCGCCAGCCGCCTGAGCCGCTTGTCACGGTCGAGGCCGCGGGTGGAGCGCAGCTTGCGGGCGACCAGCTCGCGCGCCGTCGCCTCCTCCTGCTCGGTGTCGAGCTGGGCGACGGCCTCCTCGATCAGCGTGGAGTCCACCCCCTTGGTCCGCAGCTCCTGAGCCAGCGCCCGCCGGGCCAGCCCCCGGCCGTGATGCCGGGACTCCACCCAGGCATCGGCGAAGGCACTGTCGTTGATCAGCCCGACCTCTTCGAACCGCGACAACACCTCCTCGGCCACGTCGTCCGGGATCTCCCGCTTTCGCAGGGCGTCCGCCAGCTGCTTTCGCGTACGCGGGGTCCCGGTGAGCAGGCGCAGGCAGATCGCCCGTGCCCGCTCAGCCGGGTCCCCTGGAGACTCCTCCTGCTCGGCCCTCGACAAGGAGAAGGTGTCCCCGTCCTCTGCGGACGAGTCCGCGATGTCCCGCCGGCGACGCCCGCGCCCCCGTCGCGCGCCGGCCTCGCCACGCTCCCCGCGACCGCCGCGAGTCCGGCCGCCCTCGCTCGCACCCGTACCGGTGCGCGAGCCGGCGTCCTGCCGGTCCTCACCCTGCCCGGCCCCGGCAAAGCCCCCCTCGCCCGCGTTCCCCGGATCCGGCTCCCTGGGGATGCCGGAGGCGGGGTATGCGTACTCGGCCCAGTCGGTTCGCCGTGTCACGGGTCAGCTCTTGGCAGCCGCGGCCTTGGTCTTGGCGGTCTTCGCCGCCGGTGAGGCCGGCGCCGCCTTGGCCGGGTCGTCCGCGGGGGCGGAGACCGCGGCGTCCGTGCCCGGCTCAGCCGTCGGCTGTTCCGGCCGCACGCCCACGCCCAGCTTCTCCTTGATCTTCTTCTCGATCTCGTTGGCCAGGTCGGGGTTGTCCTTCAGGAAGTTGCGCGCGTTCTCCTTGCCCTGGCCGAGCTGGTCGCCCTCGTACGTGTACCAGGCGCCTGCCTTGCGGACGAAGCCGTGCTCCACACCCATGTCGATCAGGCCGCCCTCGCGGCTGATGCCCTGGCCGTAGAGGATGTCGAACTCGGCCTGCTTGAAGGGCGGCGCGACCTTGTTCTTGACGACCTTGACGCGGGTGCGGTTGCCGACCGCGTCCGTGCCGTCCTTCAGGGTCTCGATGCGACGGATGTCGAGTCGCACCGAGGCGTAGAACTTCAGTGCGCGGCCACCGGTCGTGGTCTCCGGAGAGCCGAACATCACACCGATCTTCTCGCGCAGCTGGTTGATGAAGATCGCGGTGGTCTTGGACTGGTTGAGCGCGCTGGTGATCTTCCGCAGGGCCTGGCTCATCAGACGGGCCTGCAGACCCACGTGGCTGTCGCCCATCTCGCCCTCGATCTCCGCGCGCGGGACGAGGGCGGCGACGGAGTCGATGACGATGAGGTCGAGAGCACCGGAGCGGACCAGCATGTCCACGATCTCCAGGGCCTGCTCGCCGTTGTCCGGCTGGGAGAGGATCAGGTTGTCGATGTCGACGCCGAGCTTCTGCGCGTACTCGGGGTCGAGGGCGTGCTCCGCGTCCACGAAGGCGACCTGACCGCCGGCCTTCTGCGCGTTCGCCACCGCGTGCAGGGTCAGGGTCGTCTTGCCCGAGGACTCCGGGCCGTAGATCTCCACGACTCGGCCGCGCGGCAGGCCGCCCACGCCGAGGGCCACGTCGAGCGCGGTCGACCCGGTCGAGATGACCTCGATGGGCTCCTTCGTCCGGTCGCCCATGCGCATGACCGCGCCCTTGCCGAATTGCCGTTCAATCTGTGCGAGCGCGGCTTCGAGGGCCTTCTCGCGGTCGGTTCCTGCCATGGGTTCCACCCGGTTTGCTTGAGTCGATCGCTTCACGTCAAAGACGCTAACGCCTGCCACTGACAATGCGCCCCGACGCCGGTCCGGCCTGTGGATAACTCGGGCACTTCTGTGTCAAATACCTGTGGAAATCCTCGCCGAGAGCCTCACCGGAGCCTCCATAAGAATGGATGTTCGATTTTCGTGTCAAGCTCGCCACTCGGCACCTCCGAGACTACGACCGCGCGCTGACACCGGGCCCGGGTTTCCTCCCCACCGCCCTGCTGCGGCAGGGCCCGGAGCACGTCCGCCAGGGTCCGAGGCGTGGATGGGGCCCTGCTCACGGCTGTCCGCCCCGGGGCCTCACGGCTGTCGCTCCAGGGCCTCACCGCTGTCGCCCCGGGGCCGCGGCTACGAACGCTCGTCGTCCGCGGAGCCTTCCCCCGAAGCACCCGAAGCACCCGAAGCACCCGCATCCCGCGAGGCCCCCGAGCCACCCGAACCCTCTGCGGCATCCGGTTCCCGCGAGGCGCCAGAGCCCCCCGAGCCACCTGCATCCCGCGAGACGCCCGAACCCCACGTGCCACCCGAGCCACCCGAGCCCCCCGAATCCAGCGAGGTCCCGGAACCGCCCGAGGTCGGTGAACCGCCCGAGTTCCCCGAGACACCCGCACCCCCATCCGCCCGTCCCCCCGGCTCCCCGGGCTCCGCGACCCGCTGCCGCCCCCACACCCGTCGCGCGCGGGTGACCAGCCCCGTCCCCGGGGCATTCCTCCGGTGCCCGTGCACCCGAGGGTCGTCGGTGACGTCGTACCGCTTCACGTACGCACCGAGGAACGCCTGGAGCGTGGCGACCGCCGGGATGGCGATCAGCGCGCCGACGGCCCCGAGCAGGGCGGTACCCGCGACGACCGACCCGAAGGCGACCGCAGGGTGGATGTCGACGGTCTTGGAGGTCAGCTTGGGCTGCAGCACGTAGTTCTCGAACTGCTGGTAGATCACGACGAAGATCAGCACCCACAGCGCGTACCAAGGATCGACCGTGAAGGCGATCAACATGGGCAGGGCGCCCGCGAGATACGTACCGATGGTGGGGATGAACTGCGACACCAGCCCCACCCAGACGGCCAGCACGGGCGCGTACGGAACGCCGAGGCTCTCCAGCAAGATGTAGTGCGCCACTCCCGAGATGAGCGCCATCAGACCGCGTGAGTACAGATATCCGCCGGTCTTGTTGACGGCGATCTCCCACGCGCGCAGCACCTCGGCCTGCCGGGCGGGCGGCAGCACGGAGCAGAGCGCGCGGCGCAGCCTCGGACCGTCGGCGGCGAAGTAGAAGGCGAACAGGGTAATCGTCAGCAGCTGGAACAGGCCGCCCAGGACCTGCGCGGACACGTCGAGGACACCGGTCGCGCTGTTCTGCACGTAGTTGCGCAGCCAGTCGGAGCGGAGCACGCCCTCCTGGATGTCCACGCGTCTCAACTCGGTCTTGAAGTGGGCGTTGATCCAGTTGATGACGGAGTCGAGGTAGTCCGGGAAACCCTCGACCATCGTGATGATCTGGCCCGCGAGCATCGAGCCGAGCAGGGTGACGAAGCCCGCCGAGACGATCATCACGGCGAGGAAGACCAGAGCGGCGCCCAGCCCCCGGCGCGTTCCGCGCGAGGCCATCCAGCTCACGGCGGGTTCGATGGCGAGAGCGAGGAAGAACGCGATCAGGATGTTGATCAGCAGGCCGGTGAGCTGGTGGAAGGCCCAACTGCCCAACTGGAACACGGCGACCAGGGCGAGCGCCAGCACCATGGCGCGCGGCAGCCAACGCGGCATGCGCCCCCCGGGCGTGACGCGACCGCCGGCCGGGGGCCGGACCGGCGGCGTCATGCCGGAGGGGGAGGTGTGCGGGGCTGCCTGTCCTGTCTCGTCTGCCACGATGCAAGTCTCACTCACGCCACGGACAATCGGGTGACGTCCTGTGATCTTCCTGACCGGTCAGCGCCTTTCCTGCGGGACGTTCATGACCACGCAGACCACACGCCACACTTCCTTGGCCTCCCAGCCGGAGTCGAGCGCCTGGTGCACGGTACGTTCGCCGAGCTCCGACATCACGTGATCACGCGCGAAGGTCTCGGCGTATCCCGTGCCGAAGTGCTCCGCCATCCGCTCCCAGAAGACCGTCAACCTCATGACATCAGTATCCCGCCCCTGAGAGTGGGCCCGAGCCGGGAGCGCCTGCCGAGACCGCTTTCCGTCCTACGGTCTGAGCCATGGCCGAAACAGGAGCTTCACCACTCCCCCCGACGCCCCCGGCGCACTCCCCGCTGTTCCGCGCCGAGCAGTTCGTCTGGCTCACCGCGCGCGTGCTGGAGCAGCGCCTCTTCGCGTACCACTTCCTCCACGGCGGCGCCGACCCGGTGGAGACGGCACTGGACGCCTACCTCAACCAGGACGGCGGATACGGCCACGCCCTGGAACCCGATCTGCGCGGTCCGGTCAGCCAGCCCCTGCACACCGCGCACGCCCTGCACGCGCTGGACGCGATCGGGCGCTGCGGCGGCCAGCGCGTGGAGCGGGTGTGCCGCTATCTGACCTCGGTCTCGACTCCGGACGGCGCCCTGCCGGCGGTGCATCCCAGTCAGCGCGGCTATCCGACGGCCCCCTTCGTGCCCGTCGTCGACGACCCGCCCAGCGAACTCCTCGCCACCGGGCCGGTGGTGGGCGTCCTGCACCGCAACGAGGTGTGGCACGCCTGGCTGTTCCGGGCCACGGACTTCTGCTGGCAGGCCGTCGAGTCCCTGGAACGGTCCCATCCCTACGAGATCCAGGCGGCGGTGACCTTCCTGGACTCGGCGCCCGACCGCCCGCGCGCGCAGGCGGCCGCCGACCGTCTGGGGCGCGTGGTCCGCGCACAGCGCCTCGCCGCCCTCGATCCCGGCCACCTGGACGACTTTCCCGTCGCTCCCGGGTACGCGCCCGGCGAGCACCACTTCCCGCACGACTACGCGAGGACGCCGCACTCCCTCGCGCGCGCGTGGTTCACCGACGACGAGATGGAACGTTCCCTGGACTTCCTGGCGGGGGAGCAGCAGCAGGACGGCGGCTGGCCGATCAGATGGCGCCGGTGGGCCCCCGCACCCGCGCTGGAGGCACGCCCCCTGGTGACGATCCAGGCCCTGCGCACGCTCAGGTCCTACGGCCGCGCCATCGGCTGACCCCGGTTCGTCAGCCACCGAGCGCCCGCACCCCTGCCGTCACCACCACGGCCGCCGCGACGACCAGCAGGAAGGGTGCTCGCAGGATCAGCGCCACGGCAGCCGCGGCGACCCCCGCGGCCCGGGCGTCCAGCACCAGCACCCGACCGTCGGCGAACGTCTGCTGCGCGGTGAGGGCGGCGAGCAGGGCGACGGGCAGCAGCGCGGCGAGCCGCTTGACGAGAGGCCGCTCCAGCACGCCGGCCGGCACCAGCAGACCGGCGAGTTTCACGGCGTAGCAGCTGACGGCGGTCACACCGATCGCCATCCAGACGTTCACCGGCTCTCCTCCCGTCCGGCACGGCGCCCACTCGCCCACAGCACCACCGGCGCGGCCAGCGCGGCCACCAGCACCGGAAGGCCCGCGGGCAGCACCGGCAGCAGTCCGAGTCCCAGAAGCACCGCGAGCCCGGCGACGACCCGCTCGGTCCCGCTCGTCAGCATCGGCGCGAGCAGCGCCAGGAAGACCGCAGGCCCGGCCGCGTCGAGCCCCCATGCGGCGGTGTCGCCGAGGGCCTCCGCCCCCAGCGCCCCGAGCAGCGTGGTCAGGTTCCACAGCACATACAGGGTGAGCCCCGTCACCGTGAACCCGATCCGGACGCTGCGCCGCGTGGGCTGCGCCAAGGCGACCGCCGCCGTCTCGTCGATCACCCACTGCGCGGCGAACGGGCGCACCGCGCGCGGGAGGGCCAGCAACTGCGACAGACGCAGCCCGTAGAAGGCGTTGCGCACGCCCAGGAAGAAGGCACCCGCAGCCGCGGTGAACGGATTCCCGCCCGCGGCGAGCGCCCCCACCAGCGCGAACTGGGAGGCGCCGGTGAACACCAGCAGACTGAGCGCACATGTCTGCCACAGGGTGAGCCCGCTGCCGGCCGAGGTCACCCCGAAGGCGAACCCCGACAGTCCTACGGCGACTCCGACGCCGAGGGCGTCCCGTACGACGGCGGCATCCGGCCTTCCGTCGGCTTGTATGTCTGCGAGAGCTGTCTGATCTGCCACGCGTCGGACGGTAGGCGCGGCCGCCGAGCCGCGTCTTGTACGTTCTTGCGCTCCCGCTGGTAGGCCCCCGGCGGCACACCCACGATCCGGCTGAAGTGCCGGTTCAGATGCGGCTGGTCCGTGAATCCGACCAGCGCGGCGACCTCCGCGGGCGCCGTCCCCCCGTCCAGCAGGCGCCGGGCACGCCGCACCCGGGCATCGGTCAGCCAGGTGTGGGGCGGCATGCCGTACGACTCCCGGAAGGCACGCAGCAAGGCGAACGGACCCGTGCCCAGTTCCTCCGCGAGCCTCTCCAGACTCGGCGGCTCGGCCATCCGCACCTCCAGCACCTCCCGCGCGCGTGCGGCGACGCGCGCCCCCGCCGTCCGGACCTCGCGCTGCGGCACCGCCCCTCCGTTCGCCCGCAGCAGCCGGGTCACCGCGACCCGCAGGAGTGTGTCGGCGGCGAGGGCGTTCCCCTCGTCGGCGGCGCGCAGCACCTGGTGCACCAGTCCCACCGCGTACGGGTCCTCCAGCACGGGCCGCACGAACCCGGGCGTCCCACGGATCACCGTCGTCTCGGCGGCGATCTCCGCCACCAGGCCGGGCGAGGGGTAGACAGCTCCGTAACGCCACCCCTCGGGCACCCCCGCCCGCCCGGTGTGCGGAGTGTCGGGATTGACCAACGCCAGCGCCCCTGCCCCCGCGTACTGATCGCCCCCTCCATGATGGAAGACCTCCACCCCGTCCGCGATCGCCGCGATCACGAAGTGCTCGTGCGTGTGCCGCACAAAGGTCTTCCGCACGTACCGGGCCTGCAGCAGATCCACACCGGGCAGCTCCGGGTACCGCCAGTGCCGCGCACGCTCACCACCCGAGGTCATGCCCTCATTCTCCGCCACGGCTCCCGGCGGATCGCGCCCTCGGACCAAACCCCCAGCTCAGCCCCGTTGTCAGTGCCGAGGTGCAGGATGGACGCATGGCGAGCTCCACGCACCGAGCCCTGGAGGGCTTCTCCCCCGCGACCCGCGGCTGGTTCACGGGGGCCTTTTCCGCGCCCACCGCCGCCCAGGCCGGCGCGTGGCAGGCCATCGGTGAGGGCTCGGACGTCCTGGTCGTGGCCCCCACCGGCTCGGGCAAGACCCTGGCCGCCTTCCTCGCCGCCCTCGACCAGCTCACCTCCACCCCCCACCCCGCCGACCCCAAGAAGCGCTGCCGGGTCCTCTACGTCTCACCGCTCAAGGCCCTGGCCGTCGACGTGGAGCGCAACCTCCGCAGCCCCCTCACCGGCATCCGCCAGGAGTCCGTCCGCCTCGGCCTGCCGGAGCCCGACGTGCGGGTGGGCATCCGCTCCGGCGACACCCCGGCCGCGGAGCGCAGGGCCCTGTCCACCCGCCCACCGGACATCCTGATCACCACCCCCGAGTCCCTGTTCCTGATGCTCACGTCAGCCGCCCGCGAGGCCCTGACCGGCGTGGAGACGGTGATTCTCGACGAGGTGCACGCCGTCGCCGGCACCAAGCGCGGCGCCCACCTCGCCCTCTCCCTGGAGCGTCTGGACGAGCTGCTGCCGAAGCCGGCTCGCCGCATCGGCCTCTCCGCCACCGTCCGCCCGGTCGACGAGATCGCCCGCTTCCTCTCCCCGCAGCGCAAGGTGGAGATCGTCCAACCGAAGTCCGGTAAGGAGTTCGACCTCTCCGTCGTGGTCCCGGTGGAGGACATGGGCGAGTTGGGCGGCTCCCCGGCCACCGACGGCGGCACCGAGGGTGGCGACCGCCCGTCCATCTGGCCGCATGTCGAGGAGCGCATCGCCGACCTCGTCCAGTCCCACCGCTCCACCATCGTCTTCGCGAACTCCCGCCGGCTCGCCGAGCGCCTGTGCAACCGGCTCAACGAGATCGCGTACGAGCGGGCGACGGGCGAGTCCCTGGGGGAGCACCACTCACCTGCGGAGCTCATGGGCGGCTCCGGGGCCGCCCAGGGCGCCCCGCCCGTCATCGCCCGTGCCCACCACGGCTCGGTCTCCAAAGAGCAGCGCTCCCTGGTCGAGGAGGACCTGAAGGCGGGCCGGCTCCCGGCCGTCGTCGCCACGTCCAGTCTCGAGCTCGGCATCGACATGGGCGCCGTGGACCTCGTCGTCCAGGTCGAGTCCCCACCGTCGGTGGCCTCCGGCCTTCAGCGGGTCGGCCGCGCCGGGCACCAGGTCGGCGCGGTCTCGACAGGCGTGGTCTTCCCGAAGTACCGCGGCGACCTGGTCCAGGCGGCGGTGGTCACCGAGCGGATGCGCACCGGCGCGATCGAGTCCCTGAGGGTCCCCGCCAATCCCCTCGACGTCCTGGCCCAGCAGCTCGTCGCGATGACGTCGATGGACACATGGCAGGTGGACGACCTGCTCGCCACGGTCCGCCGGGCCGCCCCCTTCGCCTCGCTCCCCGAGTCGGCGTTCACCGCGGTCCTCGACATGCTGGCCGGCCGCTACCCGTCCGACGCGTTCGCGGAGCTGCGCCCGCGCGTGGTGTGGGACCGCGTCACGGGCGCCGTCACCGGCCGCCCCGGCGCGCAGCGCCTCGCCGTCACCTCCGGCGGCACCATCCCCGACCGCGGCCTCTTCGGCGTCTTCCTGGCCGGCGCCGACCCGAAGAAGGGCGGTGGCCGGGTCGGCGAGCTCGACGAGGAGATGGTCTACGAGTCACGCGTCGGGGACGTCTTCACGCTCGGCACCAGCTCCTGGCGCATCGAGGACATCACCCGCGACCGGGTGCTGGTCTCCCCGGCCCCCGGCGTCCCGGGGCGCCTCCCGTTCTGGAAGGGCGACCAGCTCGGCCGCCCGCTCGAACTGGGCCGCGCGGTCGGCGCCTTCCTGCGCGAGGTCGGCTCCCTCGGCACGGAGGACGCCCGTCTGCGCCTGCTCGCCGCGGGCCTGGACGCCTGGGCCGCCGACAACGTGCTGTCCTACCTCGACGAACAGCGCCAGGCATGCGGTCACGTCCCCGACGACCGCACCATCGTCGTCGAACGCTTCCGCGACGAACTCGGCGACTGGCGCGTCGTCGTCCACTCCCCCTTCGGCGCCCAGGTGCACGCCCCGTGGGCGCTCGCGCTCGGCGCCCGCCTCTCCGAGCGCTACGGCATGGACGCCCAGGTCATGCACGCCGACGACGGCATCGTGCTGCGCCTTCCCGACGCCGACCTCATGGGCCTGGACCTGCTGGACCAGGAGCCGGTGAAGCCGGGCGCCGAGTACGACGCGGAGCAGGCCCCCGTGGGCGCCGCGGACGTGGTCTTCGACAAGGGCGAGGTCGACCAAGTCGTCACCGACCAGGTCGGCGGATCAGCCCTGTTCGCGTCCCGTTTCCGCGAATGCGCCGCCCGCGCGCTGCTGCTGCCCCGCCGCAGCCCCGGCAAGCGCACGCCCTTGTGGCAGCAACGCCAGCGCGCCTCGCAACTGCTCCAGGTCGCAGGGGAGTTCGGTTCGTTCCCGATCGTCCTGGAGGCGGTCCGCGAATGCCTCCAGGACGTCTTCGACGTCCCTGGCCTGGTCGAGCTGATGGGCGACCTGGAGTCCCGCAAGGTCCGCCTGGTCGAGGTCACCACCCCGGAACCGTCCCCCTTCGCCCGCTCCCTCCTCTTCGGCTACGTCGCCCAGTTCCTGTACGAGGGGGACTCGCCGCTCGCCGAGCGCCGTGCGGCCGCGCTGTCGCTGGACTCGCGCCTGCTCGCCGAGCTGCTCGGCCAGGCCGAGTTGCGCGAGCTGCTCGACGCGGAGGTGCTGACGGAGCTGGAGCGGGAGCTCCAGTGGCTCACCGAGGACCGTCGCGTCAAGGACGCCGAAGGCGTCGCCGACCTGCTCCGTCTCCTCGGCCCGCTGACCGCCGCCGAGCTGGCCGAGCGGGGCGCCGACCCGCAGTGGGCCGAAGAGCTGTCCCGGGCCCGCCGCGCGATCCGGGTCCGTATCGCCGGCGCCGGCCACTGGGCGGCGATCGAGGACGCGGGCCGTCTGCGCGACGCGCTCGGCACGGCGCTGCCGGTCGGCGTCCCGGAAGCCTTCACGGAGCCGGTGAAGGACCCGCTCGGCGACCTCCTCGCCCGCCACGCCCGCACCCACGGTCCGTTCACGTCCGCCACGGCCGCCGCCCGGTTCGGCCTGGGCGTGGCGGTCACCGAGGGCGCCCTCCAGCGGCTCGGCGCGTCCGGGAAGGTCGTACAGGGCGAGTTCCACCCGGCCGGCATCGGCCAGGAGTGGTGCGACGCCGGGGTCCTGCGCCGGCTGCGCCGCCGCTCCCTGGCCGCCCTGCGGCACGAGCTGGAGCCGGTGCCGCCTCCGGCGCTGGCCCAGTTCCTCCCGCAGTGGCAGCACATCGGCAGGGGACACTCACTGCGGGGCCTCGACGGACTGGTGCGCGCCATCGAGCAGTTGCAGGGAGCCTCGGTACCCGCCTCCGCCCTGGAGAAGCTGGTCCTGCCCTCCCGCGTCGCCGACTACACGCCTGCCATGCTCGACGAGCTCACGGCCGCGGGCGAGGTGGTGTGGGCCGGTGCGGGTTCCCTTCCGGGCAAGGACGGCTGGGTGTCCCTGTACATGGCGGACGCGGCCCCTTTGCTGCTGCCGCCCCCGCATCCCCTGGAGCTGACGGCCCTCCACGAGTCCGTGCTGACCACCCTCTCGGGGGGTTACGGACTGTTCTTCCGCCAGATCGCCGACCAGGTCCGCGCCACCACGCACCCCGAGGCCACCGACCCCCAACTGGCCGACGCTCTTTGGGACCTGGCCTGGTCCGGCAGGCTGACCAACGACACGCTGTCCCCGTTGCGCTCCGTGCTCGGCTCGGGCCGCACCGCGGGCTCCACAGCCCACCGCGCCAGACGAACGGTTCCACGCGGCCGCTACGGTTCACTGACCGCCGCCGCCCGCACGGCGTCCCGCAGCGGCCCGCCCACGGTCGCCGGCCGCTGGTCCCTGCTGCCGGCCCAGGAGCCCGACGCCACCGTCCGCGCGCATGCGCTGGCCCGCACCCTGCTCGACCGGCACGGTGTGGTCACCCGGGGCGCGGTGGCGGCAGAAGGCGTCGAGGGCGGCTTCTCCGCGACGTACCGCATCCTGTCCGCCTTCGAGGACAGCGGTCAGGCCCGGCGCGGCTATGTGGTGGAGGGCCTCGGCGCCGCCCAGTTCGCGATGGACGGCGCGGTCGACCGTCTCCGCGCCGTCGCCCACGCACGCGACCGGGGCGAAGCCCCGCCCGACCCGGCCTTCGGAAGCGGCTCGCCGCACGGCGACGGCTCCCCGGGGAGCGCCTTCGGCGGCGCCCCCGACGGCTTCTTCTCCCCCGCCGACGCCCTCGGCCCCTTCGACGACCACGCCTACCAGGGCGACGAGGCGTACGACACCCCCGACGGCGAGGCCCCGCTCGCCCATCCCGTGCCAGGCGAGTACGTGTCGCCGAGGGACCACGCCGCAGCCGCCCGCACGCCCACCTGGCAGAACGGTGGGCGCTCCCCTCACACCCCGGGCTCCCCCGCACGCCGCGACCGCCCCGGCGCCGCTTCCCGCGCGGTCGTCCTCGCCGCCGCCGACCCGGCGAACGCGTACGGCGCCGCCCTCCCCTGGCCCGAGCCCCCGACCGGCGCCGGCCACAAGCCGGGCCGCAAGGCGGGCTCTCTGATCGTCCTGGTCGACGGCGAACCCGCCCTCTACATGGAGCGGGGCGGCAAGACCCTGCTGGCCTGGCCCACAGACCACGACGCCGCCCCCACCGACGACCCCCGCCTGACCGACGCCGCAGAAGCCCTCGCCACGGCCGCCCGCGCGGGATCCCTGGGCACGGTCACCGTGGAACGCATCAACGGCACCGCAGCCCTGACGTCCCCCGTGGGCACCCTCCTGGAAGGGGCAGGCTTCATCGCCACCCCGAGAGGCCTGCGCCTACGGGCGTGACCCCACACCCAGACCCACACCGACGCCCCCGCCCCCGCCCCCGCCCCCGCCCCAGCACCAGCACCAGCACCAGCACCAGCACCAGCACCAGCACTCCAAGCACACTCCCCCCACCAGAACATGCCACCCTGAATCCATGCCCGAAGGAGACACGGTCTGGCAAGCCGCGAGACGACTGCACACCGCCCTCGCCGGCAAGATCCTGACCGTCTCCGACCTGCGGGTCCCCCGGTACGCCACAGCCGACCTCACCGGCCGCGCCGTCCTCGACATCACCCCCCGCGGCAAACACCTCCTCACCCGCATAGAAGGCGGCCTCACCCTCCACTCGCACCTCAGGATGGACGGCACCTGGAAGGTGTTCGCCGCAGACACACGCTGGACCGGCGGCCCCGCACACCAGATCCGCGCGATCCTCGGCAACCCCGACCACACCGCCGTCGGCTACCGACTCCCCGTCCTCGAACTGCTCCGCACCAGCGACGAGGGCCAGGTCGTCGGCCACCTCGGGCCGGATCTCCTGGGCCCGGACTGGGACCCGGACCAAGCCCTGGCCAACCTCCTCGGCGACGCCGCGCGCCCCCTCGGCGAGGCGCTCCTGGACCAGCGCAATCTCGCCGGCATCGGCAACGTCTACAAGAGCGAGCTCTGCTTCCTGCTCGGCGCCACCCCCTGGCTCCCGGTCGGCGCGCTCCCCGCCGACCGCGCCGCCAAGCTCCCGGCTCTCGCGAAGAGGCTCCTGGAGGCCAACCGCGACCGCCCCGTCCGCAGTACGACAGGCCGTCGCGGTCAAGACCTGTTCGTCTACGGCCGCGCACCCCGCCCCTGTCTGCGCTGCCGCACCTCCATCAGGGTCGCCGACCAGGGCGACGGCTCCCGCGAACGCCCCACCTACTGGTGCCCCCGATGCCAGACGGGCCCGGCCCCGACCCCGGGCAGACGTCAAGGTAATTGACGGACCGTCAGAAATACTCGTACCGTCCCCGTATGGCCGTACAGGCATACGACCTCACCGGACGCACCGCGTTCCTCACCGGCGCCGCGGGCGGCATCGGCCGCGCCTCGGCGATCCTGCTGGCGCGGGCGGGCGCCGTCGTGCACTGCGCGGACCGCGACGCCACCGGGCTGCACGAGACGGCCGCCCTGATCAAGGACCAGGGCGGCACCGCGCACACCCACCAGCTCGACGTGACCGACCGCGCCCAGGTCAGACAGGCCGTCGAGTCCTGCGGGCGCCTTGACGTGCTGGCCGCGATCGCCGGGATCATGCACAGCAGCCCGGTCCTGGAGACCCGCGACGAGGACCTCGACCGGGTGCTGGACGTCAACTTCAAAGGCGTCCTCCACGCCTGCCAGGAAGCCGCCCGCGTGATGCTGGCCCAAGACGTCAGGGGCAGCATCATCACCATGGCGTCCGGGGCCGTGGACACCGGCGGCCCCGGCCTGCTCTGCTACGGCGCCGCCAAGGCGGCCGTCGTACAGCTGACGAAGACGCTCGCCACCGAGATGGGCCGCTACGGCATCCGGGTGAACGCGGTCGCACCGGGCTGGATACGCACGCCGATGACCGACCGCCACGACAGCACGGCCCAGGCGCACACGGAATCACTGATGGCGCGGATGTCCCCACTGGGCAGGGTCGGTGAAGCCGAGGACGTCGCTCACGCCGTCCTTTACCTGGCCTCGGACGCCTCGTCCTTCACGACGGGCCAGATCCTGCGTCCGAACGGGGGCGTGGCAATGCCCTGGTAGTGACCCCCCGGGTCACCCGCCACAACGCCGCCCCGAGTGAGCCTGCCGCACGCCCCCCGGGCACGCAGTGCACCGGCAGCAGGCTCAGCCCCCACCCCCCGGCCACGACCGCCCCCTCCAGCGCCCCCGCGTCGGGCGCCGTCACCAGTCGCAGCACGGCCCACCACCACACCACGCCGAGCCCCAGTACGGCCCCCCAGCGCACTATTCGCCCCGCCATGGCCGTCACCTCCAGCTCGGCGCCATGAACGCCGTCCTCGTCTCCGGGGCGACGCCGACGACGCTAGTCGCGTGCCCTCGCGCCACGGGAGGGCGCACCAGCGGCACAGGGGCGCACATCCACGCGATCTCCGCCGACCGGGCGCAGTGCCGACCGGCGATCAGGCCAGGTCAGCCGCCCAGCGTCCGTCCACAGCAGCCGTCCGCAGGTGCTTGGCAACGACGGCGAGCACGCGTCGACGCGGACGCTCGTCGGCGCCGGCGCTCGTCACCCGTTCTCGGCCTGGAACATCCAGTGGTGCTTCTCCAGATCCGCGGTGATCCCGATCAGGATGTCCTGCGAGACGGGATCCGGGGCCTCGGTGGCCACCACCCGCTCACGCATCCGCCCGATCACCGCGCCCAGCGCGTCCACGAGCACGCCGACCGCTTCCGCGTCCCGGATCCAGCCGCCGGCGGTCGCCGCGATCCCACTGCCCACGGCCACCGTCGAGGCACGGCCGTCGGGTGAGACACCGAGGGCCGAGGAACGTTCGGCCACCGTGTCGGAGTGGGTACGCGCGCTGGTCACCACGTCGTCGAGTTGAAGGTGCACGCTGCGGAAGCGGGGGCCGACCACGTTCCAGTGGACCTGCTTGGCCACGAGGGAGAGGTCGATCAGATCGACGAGGGCGCCCTGCAGCGCCTCGGCGACGGTCTTCAGGTCCGCGTCCGACAGCGGACTTTTCACGACGTACATCGCACCTCCGTTGACTGGCCCCGTCACTCCCTCCACGATGACCGCGCCGACCCGGACCGGCAAACGCACCCAAACGGAACGTAAAGCACTCCCCAAGAGGAACAACCACACCACACCGGACCCACCCACCCCGCACAATCGGCCGAGCCCGAACCCACCCACCCCGGCCAAACCCCGAACCCACACACCCCCGGAACGGCCAACCCCGAACCCGCACACCCCGGAACGGGCCAGGCACACAATCCCGCACCCCCCGGAACGGGCCAGGCACCCGAACCCACCCACCCCGCCCGCACCCCAGCCCGCACACCCCGCCCCCACGGGCCCCGCCCGCACCCCAGCCCGCACGCTCCCGCACCTCTGCACCCCCGCACCCCCGCACCCCAGACACGCGAAAACCCCGACCGCTCCCCCGGATCACCCGGAGAAGCCCCGGCCGGGGCCTCGCACGTTCCTGACGGTCACGGAGCCCGTTCCGCGCGGCGGCGTGCCGCACACCCGGGCCTCGGCTCAGGCGGCAACCACGTCCACCGCCTCGGCGGGCGCCTTGATGGTCACCCGTTCCGGTGGCACACCGGCCACCGACACGGAACCCAGCATCGGGCGAACCGGCGTGGGAACAGGCTCGCTGGAAGTGGCCGCTGCAGACTGTGCCAGCTCGGCGAGGGCGAGCTCGTCGCTCACTTCCCGCATGAGCTCGGACATCCGTACGTCCAGCGCGTCGCAGATCGCGGAGAGCAGCTCGGAGGAAGCCTCCTTCTGCCCCCGCTCCACCTCGGAGAGATAGCCGAGTGAGACTCGGGCGGACGAGGAGACTTCGCGCAGAGTACGGCCCTGGCGCTGGCGCTGCCGACGCAGCACGTCACCCAGCAGGCGACGGAGCAGAATCATCGGTGGCTCCCTCCTCGGACCGCGTAGCCGCATCCTTCACGCCCCACCGTACCGCCTTGCGCTGCGGCCGTGCGGGGAGCGATGTCGTGTTCACTCAGGGCTGCAAACATCAAAACCCCCCGTTCCGTTCCGTATCCTGTGCCCGCTCATTCCCGGTCTGTTCGCTCGCCAGCTCCCTCAGAAGCAGTACGAGTACGCTCCGTACACTCTCCATACGAATTTCCGCCCGCCGCCCGTTCAACCTCAGGGCCTCCACTTTTCCGCCACTGGCAGAACCCTCAGAGGCCCCGGACGGTCCGTCCAGTGCGACGAAAACGGTTCCGACGGGCTGACCGTCCTGGGGGTCGGGACCCGCGACACCGGTGGTGGCGATGCCCCAGTCGGCGCCCAGCGCCTTGCGCACTCCGGCCGCCATCTGGGCCGCGACCTGCGGATCCACTGCTCCGCGCTGAGCCAGCAGGGTGGCGTCGACGCCCAGCAACTCGTGCTTGAGCTCGGTCGCGTACGCCGTCACGGACCCCCGGAACGCCTTCGAGGCCCCGGGCACCGCCGTCAGCTCCGCCGCGACGAGTCCACCCGTCAGCGACTCCGCGACGGCGACGGTCTCGCCCCTCACCGTGAGTAGTCGCACCACTTCGGTGGCCGGCGAGCCGGCCGGGGAACTCACCCTTGCGTCTCCTCCAACGCGGCCTTGCGCTCGGCGATTCCCTGCCTGCGCAGGACCATGGCCTGTCTCACGTAGTCCAGTCCGGTCACCACGGTCAGGACGACCGCGGCGCCCATCACCCAGAACCGCAGGGTGGCCAGCCATCCGGTGAGCGCCAGCACGTACATGCCGACGGCCACGCCCTGGGTGAGGGTCTTCAGCTTTCCGCCACGGCTGGCGGGGATGACGCCGTAGCGAATGACCACGAAACGCAGCAGTGTGACACCGAGTTCCCGGCCGAGGATCACCGCCGTCACCCACCAGGGCAGGTCACCCAGGGCGGAGAGACAGATCAGCGCCGCACCCATGATCGCCTTGTCGGCGATGGGGTCGGCGATCTTCCCGAAGTCGGTGACGAGGTCGTACGTGCGGGCCAGGTGGCCGTCGAACAGGTCGGTGATCATGGCGATGGCGAACGCCGCCCAGGCGAGCGAGCGCCAGGCCGGGTCGTACCCGCCGTCGGCCAGCATCAGCGCGACGAAGCCGGGGACCAGCAGCAGCCGGAGCATGGTCAGGAGGTTGGCGACGTTCCAGACGCTGGCCTGGTTGACGGCCGCGGCCGCGATCTTCCCGCCCCGTGCCGGCTTCGCCCCCGTCTGCGCGCCGGTGGCGCCGGCCCCGGAGACACCCGCTCCGGAGGCACCCCTCTCCGTGGCGGCAGCGCCGAACCCGCCCGTGGCCTGCGGTGAGCCCTTCAGGGAAGCGCGCTGCGAGGAGGCTCCTTTCGAGGCCGCGGCGGTGCCGTTCGCCTGCGCGGGGCCACCCGCGGCGGACGCCGGTACTCCGGTCATCTGCCAGCCTCCTCACTGCCGGCCCGGCCGTCGGCGCCGGTGGCGGCGAACGCCAGTGGCTCGGCCACCAGGTCGACACCTTCGGTACCGACCACCTTCGCCTCGACCATACGACCGGCACTCAGCGTCCCGCCGCCGGTGAGCAGCACTTGTCCGTCGGTCTCCGGCGCCTGGTGCGCCGCTCGGCCGTAGGTGCCGTCCTCGCCGTCGACCGATTCCACGAGCACGTGCAGCGTCTCACCGACGCGGTCCTCGGCACGCTGCGAGACGAGTTCCTCGGCGAGCCGCGAGATGTGGGCGAGCCGCTCGGCGACGACGTCCTGGTCGAGCTTGTCGTCGTAGGTCGCGGCCTCGGTGCCCTCCTCGTCGGAGTAGCCGAAGACACCGATGGCGTCGAGCCGCGCGCCGTTCAGGAACCGCTCCAGCTCGGCGAGGTCGTCCTCGGTCTCACCGGGGAAGCCCACGATGAAGTTGGACCGCACGCCCGCGGTCGGCGCCTTGGTGCGGATGGTGTCGAGCAGCTCCAGGAAGCGGTCCGTGTCGCCGAACCGGCGCATGGCGCGCAGCACGGCGGGCGCGGAGTGCTGGAAGGACAGGTCGAAGTAGGGCGCGACCTTGGGCGTCGAGGTGAGCACGTCGATCAGGCCGGGCCGCATCTCGGCGGGCTGGAGGTAGCTGACGCGCACCCGCTCGATGCCGTCGACATCCGCCAGTTCGGGAAGCAGGGACTCCAGCAGGCGGATGTCGCCCAGGTCCTTGCCGTAGGAGGTGTTGTTCTCGGAGACCAGCATGATCTCCTTGACGCCCTGCTCGGCCAGCCACCGCGTCTCGTTGAGCACGTCGCTCGGGCGGCGCGAGATGAAAGAGCCGCGGAAGGAGGGGATGGCGCAGAAGGTGCAGCGCCGGTCGCAGCCGGAGGCCAGCTTCACGGAGGCGACGGGGCTGCCGTCGAGCCTGCGCCGCAGCGGCGCGCGCGGGCCGGAGGCCGGGGCGAGTCCCTGCGGGAGGTCCGAGGGGGCACCGTGTCCGGGCAGCGCCACGTCGGACGCCGACTGCCGCTCGGCGGGGCTGATCGGAAGCAGCTTGCGCCGGTCGCGGGGGGTGTGCGAGGCGTGGATGCCGCCGTTCAGGATGGTCTGCAGGCGGTCGGAGATGTCCGTGTAGTCGTCGAAGCCGAGCACGCCGTCGGCCTCGGGGAGAGCCTCGGCGAGTTCCTTGCCGTACCGCTCGGCCATGCAGCCCACCGCCACGACGGCCTGGGTTCTGCCATGACCCTTGAGGTCGTTGGCCTCCAGCAGGGCGTCGACGGAGTCCTTCTTGGCGGCGTCGACGAAGCCGCACGTGTTCACGACGGCGACGTCCGCGTCCCCGGCGTCCTCGACGAGCTCCCAGCCGTCCGCCTCCAAGCGGCCTGCGAGCTCCTCCGAGTCCACCTCGTTACGGGCGCAGCCAAGGGTGACAAGTGCGACGGTACGGCGTTCAGGCATGGGCTCAAGACTACTTCGTCCCACCGACACCCCACGTCGACGGGGTTGGCCGATCTTGGCCAACCCCGTCGACACCGCTCCCCCGCACGGGCCGCCTATCCGGCCTGCGGGTCGCCCTTGGTGTACGTGAGCCGCTCCACGGCGCCGGGCCGGAAGTCGTCCTCGATCTTCTTGCCGTTCACATAGAGCTGGATGGCACCCGCGTCGCCGAGCACCAGGTTGATCTTGGAGCTGTCCTGGAAGGTCTTGGACTGGCCCTGCTTGAGCAGGCCGTCGAACAGCAGCCGGCCGTTGTGGTCCTTGGCCGAGATCCAGCTGCGGCCGTCCGTGGCGCTGACCTGGACGGTGACCTTGTCCCGGGGCGCGGCCGCGATGGCGCTCTCGGTGGGGTCGGGCTTGGCGTCGGTGGGCTTGGCCGCGTCGGCGGACGGCGAGGCGGTCTTCCCGTCGGAGGGCTTGGCGCCTTCCGCGACCGGAGTCTTGGAACCGTCCTCGCCGTCGCCCTTGAACAGGGTGAAGCCGACGAAGCCGATCACGGCGACGATGGCGGCGACCATCGCCGCGGTCCAGTTGGGCCCCCGCCGCTCGGGACGGATGCGCTCGGCCTCGAACAGCGGCGCCGCCGGCGTCGGGGCGGGCCTGCCGCCGCGCTCGGCGTCGTACTGTGCGAGGAGGGGGGACGGATCCAGGTGGACGTACTTGGCCAGGGTCCTGATGTGCCCGCGCGCGTAGACGTCGCCGCCGCAGGGCGCGAAGTCGTCCGCCTCGATGGCGTGCACGATGCCGATGCGGACCCGGGTGGCGGTACTGACGTCATCGACGGTCAGCCCTGCGGCGATGCGCGCCTGCTGCAGGGCACGGCCGATGGAGGTACGGGCTTCCTCGGAAACGTCTTCGAACGGACGCTCGTCTTCAGGGGAGTTGCCGATGGACACGGGGGCGCCTTTCGAGCGTGTAGCCACCTGTGCTGGATGTTCAGTCTAGGGGGGGTGCAAAAGGGTGAGGCAACCCGGCGGAGGGACTTTGTACGCCATCTGTATGGCTCGACGTCCCGATGACGGGGGTGGTGCTTGACGAATGATGCGGCGGGTGCTTGTCGCTTCCCTCAACTTGACGTGCGACGCGGGGAAACGGTTGCTCAATGATCCCTTACGGGTGAGTCACGATCGAACAATTTTGTGCGGCGAGCCGACGAGCGTGACCCGCTTGCCTAGCCTTCAGACTCCCCACGGATGACGGCCAGCACGCCATCCAGCTCATCGGGTTTCACCAGGACATCACGCGCCTTGGAGCCCTCACTCGGACCGACGATGTTCCGTGACTCCATCAGGTCCATCAGCCGTCCGGCCTTGGCGAAACCGACGCGCAGCTTGCGCTGGAGCATGGAGGTGGACCCGAACTGCGTGGAGACGACCAGCTCGGCCGCCTGGCACAGCAGGTCCAGGTCGTCGCCGATGTCCTCGTCGATCTCCTTCTTCTGCTTGGTGCCGACGGTGACGTCCTCGCGGAAGACCGGTGCCATCTGGTCCTTGCAGTGCTGGACGACGACCGCGACCTCTTCCTCGGTCACGAACGCGCCCTGCATACGCGTCGGCTTGTTCGCGCCCATCGGCAGGAAGAGCCCGTCGCCCTTGCCGATCAGCTTCTCGGCGCCGGCCTGGTCGAGGATGACGCGCGAGTCCGCGAGCGACGAGGTGGCGAACGCCAGCCGCGACGGCACGTTCGCCTTGATCAGACCGGTGACCACGTCCACCGACGGCCGCTGCGTGGCCAGCACCAGATGGATGCCGGCCGCGCGCGCGAGCTGCGTGATGCGCACGATCGAGTCCTCGACGTCGCGCGGCGCCACCATCATCAGGTCGGCGAGCTCGTCGACGATCACCAGCAGATAGGGGTACGGCTGGAGCTCCCGCTCACTGCCCTCGGGGGGCTTGACCTTGCCCTCGCGCACGGCACGGTTGAAGTCGTCGATGTGCCGGAAGCCGTACGCCGCCAGGTCGTCGTAGCGCAGATCCATCTCCCGCACGACCCACTGGAGCGCCTCGGCGGCCCTCTTCGGGTTGGTGATGATCGGCGTGATCAGGTGCGGGATGCCCTCGTAGGCGGTCAGTTCGACGCGCTTGGGGTCGACGAGGATCATCCGGACGTCCTCCGGGGTCGCCCGCATCATGATCGAGGTGATCAGGCAGTTGATGCAGGACGACTTGCCGGAACCGGTGGCTCCGGCGACCAGCATGTGCGGCATCTTCGCCAGCGAGTGCATGACGTACCCGCCCTCGACGTCCTTGCCGAAGGCCACCAGCATCGGGTCGTCGTCCTCGGCGGACTCCGCGAGGCGCAGCACGTCGCCGAGGTTGACCATCTCGCGGTCGGTGTTCGGGATCTCGATGCCGACCGCGGACTTGCCGGGGATGGGGCTGATGATCCGCACGTCGGGGCTGGCGACGGCGTACGCGATGTTCTTGGTGAGCGCGGTGATCCGCTCGACCTTCACGGCGGGCCCGAGCTCGACCTCGTAGCGCGTCACCGTCGGCCCGCGCGTGAAACCGGTGACGGCGGCGTCGACCTTGAACTCGGTGAAGACCGTCGTCAGCGAGGCCACCACGGCGTCGTTCGCGGCGCTGCGCGCCTTGCCCGGGCCCCCGCGCGTGAGGAGGTCGAGCGTCGGCAGGGAGTAGGTGATGTCGCCGGACAGCTGGAGCTGCTCGGCGCGCGGCGGCAGGTCGCGGTTCTGCGCGGGCGGCGCCTTGGTGAGGTCGGGGACGCCGGCCTCGATCCTCTCCTGCTGGGGACGTGCGGCGGGCACCGGCGTCGGGGTCGGCGTGGTCTCCGCGCGGTCGCCCACGCTGACGCCCTGGGTGAGGTCGGCCACGATCGGCGAGGGCGGCATGCCGTGCAGCACGGCGCCGTCCAGCGCGGCCGCGGCCGCCGCGGCGACGTCCACGGCGTCGCGCCGCCGCCCTCCCTCGGGCTGCGGCACCGACGAGCGCCTGCTGAGCCCGCGACGCCGGGAGAGTGCCTCCTGCTCGGCGCCGTCGGGGTCGTACGCCTGCGGGGCCCGCCCGCGTCCGCGAGGCCGCCCGGGGACGGCTTCGCGCCACTGCTCCTCGTAGCGCTCGTCGTCCTCGGAGTACTCCTCCTCGTAGGTCTCGGCCTCCCGGACCACACCGAGCTTCACGCCGAGCAGCCGCAGCCGCTGCGGAATGGCGTTGACGGGCGTGGCCGTGACCACCAGCAGCCCGAAGACCGTCAGGAGCACCAGCAGCGGTACGGCGAGCACCTCGCCCAGGGCGTACGTCAACGGGGTCGCCGCACCCCAGCCGATCAGGCCGCCGGCGTCCCGTACGGCCTGCATGCCGGCGCTGCGCGCGGGCGAGCCGCACGCGATGTGGACCTGTCCGAGCACGCCGATCAGCAGCGCGGACAGTCCGATGACGATGCGTCCGTTGGCGTCGGGCTGCTCGGGGTGGCGGATGAAGCGCACGGCGACGACCGCGAGCAGGATCGGCGTGAGCAGGTCCAGCCTGCCGAAGACGCCGGTGACCAGTATCTCCACGAGGTCGCCGACGGGACCGCGCAGGTTGGACCAGGTGCCCGCGGCGACGATCAGCGCGAGCGCGAGCAGCAGCAGCGCGACGCCGTCCTTGCGATGGGCGGGGTCGAGGTTCTTGGCGCCCTGCCCTATGCCGCGGAAGACGGCCCCCACGGCGTGCGCCAGGCCGAGCCAGAGCGCGCGCACGAGCCGGTAGACGCCACCGGTCGGGCTCGGTGCCGGCTGGGGCGCGGCCTTCTTCGCCGGGGCCTTCTTGGCCGGCGCCTTCTTCGCGGGGGGCTTCTTGGCGACGGCCTTCTTCGCCGGGGCCTTCGCGGCGGCGGCAGCCTTCTTGGCGGGCTGCTTCTTGGCTGCGGAGGGACGTGAGGCCATGGGTGTGAGATTACCGGTGGAGACGACAGGGGACACGTGTGCCTCCTGCTTCACCCGTTCGTGTCGCCCTTGCGCAGGCACGAAACTGACGCGGGCTCATGAGCGGGAGTCGTACGGAAGCCCACCGCGGGTCGCCGCCGTGCACTGCGGTGGGCGGGCGGGCAGCAACTCGGCCCGGCCCGCCGTCAATTCTGCGACGGCAGCACGGGAGACCCGCCGGTGCCCGGCTCCAGCGCGTCCAGTGCCCGCCGCAGCCCCGTGAGCTTGCGCTCCAGATGGGCCGCCGTGGCCACCGCCGCCGCGTCCGCGGCCTCGTCGTCGAGCTGCTTGGAGAGCGCCTCGGCCTGCTCCTCGACGGCCGCGAGGCGCGCCGACAGCTCGGCGAGCAGCCCGGCGGCCTCCTTCCCGCCCCCGACCGCGCCCTTGCCGCCGCCCTCCAACTGGAGCCGCAGCAGCGCGGCCTGCTCGCGCAGCTGGCAGTTCTTCATGTAGAGCTCGACGAAGACGGAGACCTTCGCACGGAGCACCCACGGGTCGAACGGCTTGGAGATGTAGTCCACCGCGCCGGCCGCGTAGCCCCGGAACGTGTGGTGGGGGCCATGGTTGATCGCGGTGAGGAAAATGATCGGGATGTCCCGGGTCCGCTCGCGGCGCTTGATGTGCGCGGCGGTCTCGAAACCGTCCATTCCCGGCATCTGGACGTCCAACAGAATGACCGCGAAGTCGTCCGTGAGCAGCGCTTTGAGCGCTTCCTCCCCGGAAGATGCCCGCACCAGCGTCTGATCGAGCGCAGAGAGGATCGCCTCCAGCGCCAGCAGATTCTCCGGCCGGTCATCGACCAGGAGGATCTTGGCCTTCTGCACCATGGCCCGCCCTCCTCGCCCCGGCAGTGCACCGGGCGCCGCCCCGTGGGACGACTCCGTTGCGCCGCCCATCCTCGTGCCGGTCATCGTAGCCGCACCCCGCTCGTCGCCACACCCTGTCACCGCGATGTCACTGTGTACGTAGCAGAAACGCGGCAGGGGACCAGAAGGTTCCCCGAATCCCGCGCCCGTACACGGCTACGCGCACGCTGAGTCAGCAACTCCCCACCGACATCCGCCGTTCATTCGCCCTGCATCCACTGCTCCATCACGGCCAGCAGATGGTCGGGGTCGACCGGCTTCGTCACATAGTCTGACGCACCCGACTCGATCGCCTTCTCCCGGTCGCCCTTCATCGCCTTCGCCGTCAGCGCGATGATCGGCAACCCGGCGAACTGCGGCATCCGACGGATCGCCGTCGTCGTCGCATAACCGTCCATCTCGGGCATCATGATGTCCATCAGGACGACCGCCACGTCGTCGTGCTGCTCCAGCACCTCGATGCCCTCACGGCCGTTCTCCGCGTACAGCACGGACAACCCGTGCTGCTCCAGGACGCTGGTGAGAGCGAAGACGTTGCGGATGTCGTCGTCGACGATGAGCACCTTCTCACCCCCGAACCGGATGCCCGTGCGCGGGAGGGGTTCCGTGTCCGCCTCAACACCCTGCCACGGCTCCTGGGACAGGGCCCGCCGCTCGACCCCGGGCGTGAGCCGGCGCCGCCGCCGGAAGAGCGCCGCGGCGCCGTTCTGGGTCTCGCGGTACGACCTCACCTCGGCCGGCGTCTCGACCGCCGGCCCGGCCGGCTCCGGCCACTCGGTGAGCTCCGCCACGGGGGCGGCGGGCGACAGCTGCTGGTAGCCGTTCGGGGGCAGTTCGCTCGGGTGCAGCGGCAGGTACAGCGTGAAGGTGGAACCGCGCCCCGGCTCGCTCTGCGCGTGGATCTCACCGCCCAGCAGCTGCGCGATCTCCCGGGAGATCGACAGACCGAGACCCGTACCGCCGTACTTGCGGCTGGTCGTTCCGTCCGCCTGTTTGAACGCCTCGAAGATCACCCGCATCTTGCCGGCCGCGATCCCGATGCCGGTGTCGGTCACCGAGAACGCGATCAGCCCGGCCTCCGGTCCGGTCAGCGACCCGGCCTCCAGCAACTGCTCCCGGATCGCCTTCGGCACGTCGTCGCGGGCGGGGCGGATGACCAGCTCCACCGATCCGGAGTCGGTGAACTTCACGCCGTTCGACAGCAGGTTGCGCAGCACCTGGAGCAGCCGCTGCTCGTCGGTGTGCAGCGTGGCCGGCAGCTCCGGGGAGACCCGTACGGACAGGTCCAGGCCCTTCTCCGCGGTCAGCGGCCGGAAGGTGGCCTCCACGTAGTCGACGAGCTGGACGAGCGCGATACGCGTCGGCGAGACGTCCATCTTGCCCGCCTCGACCTTCGACAGGTCCAGGATGTCGTTGATCAGCTGGAGCAGGTCGGAGCCTGCCCCGTGGATCGTCTCGGCGAACTCCACCTGCTTCGGCGTGAGGTTGCCGTCCGCGTTGTCGGCGAGCAGCTTGGCCAGGATGAGCAGCGAGTTCAGCGGCGTACGCAGTTCGTGCGACATGTTGGCGAGGAACTCGCTCTTGTAGCGCATCGACACCGCGAGCTGCTCGGCGCGCTCCTCCAGGACCTGCCGCGCCTCCTCGATCTCGGTGTTCTTCACCTCGATGTCGCGGTTCTGCTGGGCCAGCAGCTCGGCCTTCTCCTCCAGTTCGGCGTTGGACGCCTGGAGGGCCTTCTGCCGGTTCTCCAACTCGGCGGAGCGCTCCCGCAGTTGCTCGGTCAGCTCCTGCGACTGCTTCAGCAGCACCTCCGTCTTGGTGTTGACGGAGATGGTGTTGACGCTCGTCGCGATCATCTCGGCGATCTGGTTCAGGAAGTCCTTCTGGATCTGCGTGAACGGCGTGAACGAAGCCAGCTCGATCACGCCGAGCACCTTGCCCTCGAACAGCACCGGCAAGACGATCACCTGCGCGGGCGGCGCCTCGCCGAGCCCGGAGGAGATCTTCAGATAGCCGCTGGGCGCGTTCTCCACGAGGATCGTGCGCTTCTCCTGCGCGGCGGTGCCGACCAGCGCCTCACCGGGCCGGAACGACGTCGGCATGGAGCCCATCGAGTAGCCGTACGAGCCGAGCATCCGCAGCTCGTACTGGTCGTCCTTGCCGGAGTTGTCGGCCGGCGGCAGCGCCAGGAAGAACGCGCCGTGCTGCGCGGAGACCACCGGCGTCAGCTCGCTCATGATCAGCGAAGCAACGTCCGCCAGGTCCCGGCGGCCCTGCATCAGCGCGGAGATCCGGGCGAGGTTGCCCTTGAGCCAGTCCTGCTCCTTGTTCGCGATCGTGGTGTCGCGCAGGTTGGCGATCATCTTGTTGATGTAGTCCTGAAGCTCCTGGATCTCGCCGGAGGCGTCCACGTCGATCTTCAGGTTCAGGTCGCCGCGGGTCACCGCCGTCGCCACGCGCGCGATGGCACGCACCTGCCGGGTCAGGTTCCCGGCCATCTCGTTCACGGACTCCGTCAGGTCCCGCCAGGTGCCGTCGACGTCCCGCACCCGCGCCTGGCCGCCCAGCTGCCCCTCCGTGCCCACCTCACGGGCCACACGTGTGACCTCCTCGGCGAACGAGGACAGCTGGTCCACCATCGTGTTGATGGTCGTCTTCAGTTCGAGGATCTCACCGCGCGCGTCGATGTCGATCTTCTTCGTGAGGTCGCCCTTGGCGATGGCCGTCGTCACCATGGCGATGTTGCGCACCTGACCGGTCAGGTTGGACGCCATCTGGTTCACCGACTCGGTGAGGTCCTTCCACGTACCGGCCACGCCCGGCACATGCGCCTGACCGCCGAGGATGCCGTCCGTGCCCACCTCGCGGGCCACCTTGGTGACCTGGTCGGCGAACGAACTCAGCGTCTTCACCATCGTGTTGAAGGTATCGGCGAGCTGAGCGACCTCACCACGCGCCTCGATCGTCACCGTCCTCGTCAGGTCGCCGTTGGCGACGGCCGCCGCGACCTGCGAGATGTTCCGCACCTGGACCGTCAGGTTCTTGGCCATCAGGTTGACGTTGTCGCTGAGGTCCTTCCAGATGCCCGTGACACCCTGCACGTGCGCCTGGCCGCCCAGGATGCCCTCGGTGCCCACCTCACGGGCCACCCGGGTCACCTGGTCGGCGAAGGACGACAGCTGGTCCACCATCGTGTTGACCGTCGTGACCAGCTCGAGGATCTCGCCCTTGGCGTCAACGGTGATCTTCTTCGACAGGTCGCCCTTGGCGACGGCCGTCGTCACGTCGGCGATGCTGCGCACCTGCACGGTGAGGTTGTTCGCCATGAAGTTGACGGACTGGGTGAGGTCCTTCCAGGTGCCGGAGACGCCCTGCACCTCGGCCTGGCCGCCCAGCTTGCCCTCGGTACCCACCTCACGGGCCACACGCGTGACCTCCTCGGCGAACGAGGAGAGCTGATCGACCATCGTGTTCAGGGTGTTCTTCAGCTCCAGGATCTCCCCGCGCGCGTCCACGGTGATCTTCTGCGACAGGTCACCCCGCGCCACCGCCGTCGCGACCTGCGCGATCTGCCGCACCTGAGCCGTCAGGTTGCCGGCCATGCCGTTCACCGAGTCGGTCAGATCGCGCCACACACCGGCGACGCCGGGCACCTGCGCCTGACCGCCCAGCCGCCCCTCCGTACCCACCTCGCGGGCCACCCGGGTCACCTGATCGGCGAAGGCGGAGAGCTGGTCCACCATCGTGTTGACGGTGTTCTTCAGCTCCAGGATCTCCCCGCGCGCGTCCACGGTGATCTTCTGCGACAGGTCACCCCGCGCCACCGCCGTCGTCACCTGGGCGATCTGCCGCACCTGGGCCGTCAGATTGCCGGTGATGGAGTTGACGGAGTCGGTCAGCTCCTTCCATGTACCCGAGACGCCGTCCACGCGCGCCTGGCCGCCGAGCCGCCCCTCGGTACCGACCTCCCGGGCCATCGTCGTGACCTGGTCGGCGAACGAGGACAGCTGGTCCACCATCGTGTTCACGGTGTTCTTCAGCTGGAGCATCTCGCCGGAGACGTCCACGGTGACCTTCTGCGACAGGTCGCCGTTGGCCACCGCCGTCGTCACCTGGGCGATGTTCCTCACCTGTCCGGTGAGGTTGCGGAACGCCGTGTTGACGGAGTCCGTCAGGTCCTTCCAGGTCCCCGCCGCGCCCGGCACCTGCGCCTGACCGCCCAGTTCACCCTCGTCACCGATCTCCCGCGCCACGCGCGTGACCTCGGAACCGAAGGCGGACAGCTGGTCCACCATGCCGTTGACGGTGTTCTTCAGCTCCAGCATCTCGCCGGCCACGTCGACCGTGACCTTCTGCGACAGGTCACCGCTGGCGACCGCCGTCGTCACCGCGGCGATGTCCCGCACCTGCGTCGTCAGGTTCCGGAAGACCGTGTTCACGGAGTCCGTCAGGTCCTTCCAGGTCCCCGCGGCACCCGGCACGTTCGCCTGACCGCCGAGCCGCCCCTCCCCGCCGACCTCGTTGGCCACACGCGTGACCTCGTCCGCGAAGATCCGCAGCGTCTCGGTCATCTGGTTGATCGTCTCGGCGAGCTGCGCCACCTCGCCGCGCGCCTGCACGGTCACCTTGCGCGAGAGATCACCGTTGGCGACCGCGGTCGTCACCTCGGCGATGCCGCGCACCTGCGCGGTGAGGTTGCCGGCCATGGTGTTGACGGAGTCGGTGAGTTCCTTCCACACCCCGGCCACGCCGGGCACCTGCGCCTGACCGCCCAGCTCGCCCTCGGTACCCACCTCGCGGGCGACCCTCGTCACCTCGGAGGAGAACGCGGAGAGCTGATCCACCATCGTGTTGACGGTTTCCTTCAGCTCCAGCATCTCGCCGGCCACATGAACCGTGACCTTCCGGGACAGATCACCCTTCGCGACCGCGGTGGTCACCAGCGCGATGTCCCGCACCTGCGCGGTCAGCCGGTCCGCCATCGTGTTGACCGACTCCGTCAGGTCCTTCCACGAACCGGACATACCGCGCACCTGGGCCTGCCCGCCCAACTTGCCCTCGGTGCCCACCTCACCGGCCACACGTGTGACCTCGTCGGTGAACGTCGACAACTGGTCGACCAGGTTGTTGACGGTCCGACCGACCTTCAGGAACTCGCCGCGCAGCGGATGCCCGCTCCCGTCGGGCGCGTTCGTCCGCAGCTCCATCCGCGGCGCCAGATCACCCTCGGCCACCGCGAACAGCACCCGGCTGACCTCGGAAACCGGCCACACCAGATCGTCGACCAGCGCGTTCGACGCGTCGATCGCGGCCGCCCACGAGCCCTCACAGGCACCCGTCTCCAGCCGCTCCGTGAGTTTTCCCTCACGACCCACGACACGCCGCACCCGGGACAGCTCACCCGTGAGGTGCAGATTCCGGTCGGCCACCTCGTTGAAGAGGGCGGCGATCTCCGCCATCACGCCGTCGCCGGACACCGTCAGCCGTTTGCGGAAGTTCCCGTCCCGCATCGACACCAGGGCCGCCTTCAGCCGGTTCAGGGCAGCCGTGTCCACCTCTGTGGTCCCGTTCCGGCCGCTCGGGGACTGTCCGCCCTTCGCGCGCGGCTTCGTGCCCCGCGTCGCTGCGCCAGACTCCACTGTGTCCCTCCCGCAGGGGTCGACCATCACTGCTGTGCTCGGCTGCCGCCGCTCGACATATCGCTCACTACTGCACATCTGCGCCCGGTGGCACCAGCCGTCAATCCCACCAGGAGGCAAAAGACCGCACCAGGGGCTGCTGCCCGCCGAAGGCGCACCGCACTCTCCCTGCCCTACCTCCATCACAAGCCTGCCCAGTGTTTCACCCCGGCCGAACCAGGCCATAACAGTTCGGCAGCTTCGCACATCGTCCGCACACCCTCCGGACGGAAACACTGCGGTCCGGCATCCGCATGAACCGCGAAGGTAAGTAACCTTGCATGCGGCTGTCCAGCCGCACCGGTTCCGTCCGGCCTGGGCGGTGGCACGAGAACGAGCGGGCATCGGAGGGGCGGCCGCACACATGACCACCGGACTGATCCCCGGGGGACAGCCCCCGGAACCCGGGCCGTCGAGCGGCCTGCCGACGCAGACGCGCGGCGAGCCGGCCGGCACCGCGGCCCAGCACGTCGAGAGCAGATCGAGGAGTTTTGTGATCACCGCGCGCGCGGCCGCCAGCTTCGAGCCCGTCGGCCGCTCGGTCGCCTCCGCACGCTCCTTCGTCCGCGACACGCTCCAGGGCTGGGGCCACGCCGACGTCATCGACGACGCCGTGGTGCTCACCAGCGAACTGGTCACCAACGCCGTCGTCCACGCCGGCACCACCGCGGACGTGCTCTGCCTGCGCCTCGACGGCGGCGTCCGCATTGAGGTGGCCGACCACTACCCGGAACGCGAGGTCCCCCTCCAGGGCTACGCCGTCAACATGGGCAGCCCCGACCGCGAGGGCGGCCGCGGTCTCCAGCTGTGCGCGGCGCTCGCCGGCCGCTGGGGCGTCGACTACACGCCCACCCACAAGCAGGTCTGGTTCCAACTCGACCTCCCCGAACGCGCCGTGGGCACCCGTACCGCAGGCCCGTCCCTCCCCGCCGACCTGCTCCCGCTGGCGGACGGCCGCGTCCGCGTCGCCGTCGTCCAGATCGACCGCGGCGGCGCCATCACCGCCTGGAACGAGGACGCCGAGGAACTCTTCGGCTACCAGGGCGAACAGGTCACCGGCAAACCCCTCACCGACCTCGCCGCCTGGCCGCACACCCCGGGCACCAGCACCGGTATCGCCGAGGCCCTGCAACTCTCCCGCTGGGAGGGCAGCTACGGTATCCGCGACGCCGGCGGCCGGGTCGTGCCGGTGTACGCCTCCCACCTCCGCGTCCGCGACACCGCCGGCGAACCCTCCACCGTCTGCCTGCTCGTCCGCGACCACGAACGGGCCGTCCTCCAGACGCCGATGCGCATCACGGCGTCCGACGCGCCGACCTCCTCCGAGGGCCAGAGCACCGACCCCTTCGAGGTCTTCATCGGCTCCCCGGCCCCGGACGACCTCGACGGCCTCCTGCAGCGCACGGTCGAACGCGCCCGCGACATGCTCGACGGCGACTCCGCGTTCCTCCTCCTCGCCACCGACGACGAGACGGAGTTGGAGGTCCGCGCATCCACCGGGCTGCCCTCCGCCCGCCAGCGCTTCGCCCGCGTCCCCGTCGAGGCGGGCCCCGGCCGCTACGGCTCGGCCCGCATGCCGGCCGTCCACGACGACCTCGCGGCCGTCCCCGGCGCCGTACCGCTCCTCAACGGCACCGGGATGCGCTCCGTCGTCACGGTCCCGCTCAAGGTCGAGGGCCGCCTCACCGGCTCCCTCGGCGTCGCGGCGGAGGGCGCGAGCAGGTACTCCAACGAGGAGGCACTGCGCCTCCAGTTCGCCGCCGACCGCATCGCCCTGGCCGTCGAGTCGGCCCGCCTCGGCGAACTCGAACGCCTGCGCCGCGGCTCGCTCAGCTTCCTCGTCGAGGCCTCCGACCTGCTCGCCGGCACCCTGGACCGCGACCAGACACTCGCCCTGATGGCCCAGATGACGGTCCCCACCCTGGCCACCTGGTGCGCCGTCTACACGATCGCCGACCAGGCCTCCGAGCCGTATCTCTCGTACGTCCTGCACGAGGACGAGGAACTCATCGACGGCATCAAGTCACTGCTGTCGAAGATCGCCCCGCCCGACCCCGTGACCACCCCCGGCGCCCGTGTCTGGTCGGCCCCGGCGGAAGCCTCCCACCAGGCGGCCCTGCGCATCTCCATGCGCAGCCTGGGCCTCAACGAACCCGCCACGGTCAGCTCCGGCATCGGGACGACACTGGCGACGGCGTCCGCGGTCGGCGGCGAGACCGTCGTCCTGCCCCTGGTCGCCCGCAACCGCGTCATCGGCATGCTCACCCTCGGCAAGCCCACCGACGAGCACTTCCGCCAGGAGATCCTGGAACTGGCCGAGGACCTCTCCCGCCGAGCCGCCCTGGCCCTGGACAACGCCCGCCTGTACTCCGAGCGCACCGCCATCAGCCAGGCCCTCCAGCGCAGCCTCCTGCCGCCCGAACTCCCCGTGGTCGACGGCGTCGAGGTAGAGGTCATCTACCGCGCGGCCGGCGAGGGCAACGAGGTCGGCGGCGACTTCTACGACCTGTTCCCCATCCGCGACGGCGCGTACGGCTTCGCCATCGGCGACGTCTGCGGCACGGGCCCCAACGCGGCGGCCGTCACCGGCCTCGCCCGGCACGCCCTGCGCCTGCTCGCCCGCGAGGGCCTCAGCGGCCCGGCGGTCCTGCAGCGCCTCAACTCCGCCATCCTCGACGAGGGCGCCCGCAGCCGCTTCCTCACCCTGCTGTACGGCGAGATGCGCCCGCAGGACGACGGCAGTGCCGAACTCAAGGTGGTCTGCGCCGGCCACCCGCTCCCCCTGCGTCTACGCCAGGACGGCACGGTGGAAGCCGCGGCCGAACCCCAGCCGCTGCTCGGCGTACTGGAGGACCTGGAACTCTACGAGCAGACGGTCACCCTCGACCCCGGCGACGTCCTCCTCTGCGTCACGGACGGCGTCACCGAGCGCCGCGAGGGCAACCGCATGCTGGGCGACGACGGCCTCGCCGACGTCCTCACCACCTGCACCGGCCTCACCGCGGGCGCCGTCGCGGCCCGCATCATGCGCGCGGTGGAACGCTTCGCCTCGGACGCCCCGTCCGACGACATGGCGATCCTGGCGATGCGCGTCCCCGGCCTCCAGAACGGCCTGAGCAACGTCTGAACAGCAAGAAGGCCCCCGCCCAAAGGGCGGGGGCCTTCTGTGTCGGAGCCCCCAAACGGAATCGAACCGTTGACCTTCTCCTTACCATGGAGACGCTCTGCCGACTGAGCTATGGGGGCCGGTCACCATCTTGGGGTTTCCCTCGCGGCAACGGAATAGATCATACCCCGAACAGGCCGCTGCTCCCAACCAGCACCGACCGTCCCAGAGACGATCAGAACGCGGGCTGCAACAGTCCACCGAGCGCGTTGCACGCGGACGCTATCCGCTGCATGTCCCGCTTCGTCAGGTCACGGTTCACCGGCAGTGCGAGCGTCTCCTCGGCGGCCCGTTCCGTCTCCGGCAGGGCCACACACTCCCGGAACGCGGGCAGTCGGTGCACCGGCGTCTTCACCGGCACCCAGCACCCAACTCCCCTGGCGCCCAGGGACCGTGCGAACGCGTCCCGGTCGGGCCGCCCGTTGCCGGGAACCCGCACCACGTACTGCTGATAGGTATGCCCGGCACCGCCTTCCGGCGTGTGCACACCCCGCAACTTGGCGTCCAGGTAGGCCGCCCGCTGCCGACGCTGCGCCACCTCGTCGGACGGCGCCTCGCACTCCCCCTGCTCCAGCACCAGCAGCCGGTGCCGCTGCCCCACGGCATGCAGCCCGGCGACATCCGCCGGCCGGCCGAACCGATGGACCACGACCACGGCAGCGGTACGCGGGGTCACGGCCGCCTCGACCGCGGACGCGTCGAGGCAGTAGGACACCGGGTCTATGTCGGCGAACACCGGGCGGGCTCCCGCCAGGGTCACCGCTTCGGAGACCTCGATGTTCCCGAAGGCCGGCACGATGACCTCGTCACCGGCACCTACACCAGCGGCCCTGAGCATTGCAGCAGTACCCATGCTGCGGATCGTGGTTGCGCAACGTGAACTTCAAGTGACGCACAACAAAAAAGAGTTGGACCCGAAACCGAAGTTCCGGGTCCAACTCTTTCAATATTTGTTCGGCGGCGTCCTACTCTCCCACAGGGTCCCCCCTGCAGTACCATCGGCGCTGTAAGGCTTAGCTTCCGGGTTCGGAATGTAACCGGGCGTTTCCCTCACGCTATGACCACCGAAACACTATGAAACTGCCAACCGGAGCCATAACAAGGCTACGACGGTTGTTCGTGGTTTCAGAACCAACACAGTGGACGCGAGCAACTGAGGACAAGCCCTCGGCCTATTAGTACCGGTCAACTCCACACGTTACCGTGCTTCCATATCCGGCCTATCAAC